>JBEKDP010000001.1:0-18815 GCA_050014295.1 Dehalococcoidia bacterium
GCGCCGTCCACCACCGTATCGCCGTCTGTGTCCATCACCAGTGGGTTCGTCGGCCCGGAGCCGCAGCCTACGTCCTCTCCTGGTATGCCCAGCGTTGGGTTCGTGCCCGTGTTCAGCATCCAGTCGTTGTCGATGTCAGGGTCGCAGGCGTCGCCGAGCTTGTCGGAGTTGGGCACGCTCTTGTCATCACCGGGGATGGCCGGCCCGTTGTCGATGGGCTTGGCGTCGGTGTTGAGCTGGTCAGGGTTGTAGACGTATGGGCAGTTGTCCAGGTGGTCAAGGACGCCGTCGCCGTCGGTGTCGACGGAGGGCGTGACTGTCGGCGTCATCGTCCGTGTCGGCGTTGCTGTCTTAGTCCGCGTGGGCGTCGCGGTCTTCGTTGGCGTTGCTGTAGCGTTGGCGGTGGCGGTCCGTGTCGGAGTCCGCGTGGGTGTGAGCGTCCTTGTGGCCGTAGCGGTGCGGGTCGGAGTGCGCGTGGGCGTTGCGGTTCTGGTGGCTGTCAGAATGGGAGTAGGCGTCCGCGTTCGAGTCGGCGTCGGCGTGAAGGTTCTGGTCGGTGTCAGCACGGGCGTAGGCGTTTGAGTTCGAGTAGCCGTCGGCGTAGATGTGGCGGGAGGCGGTGTGGCCGATGTGTCGACGTAGTAGACCCATCTCTCGATGCTGCACTCGCCGTAGCCGACCTTGAAATAGCCGTCACCGTTCCACGTGCTGCCCCAGCTGTTCTTGACGATCCAGTAACCGCCAGCGTCGTCGTAGCCGGTGATGACTACGGCGTGGTTGGCGCCGGCATCATTGGTGCAGCGGTAGACGCCCTGTGCATCGAAGGCGCCACCGTACCCGGAGCCGACGCCCAAGGCAACGGAGAGAGGGCCTTTGTCGATGAGGTACTGCTTGATCTGCCCGGTCGGGACGGGTGCTTCGTCGGCAATCTTCACTGCCCTACTTGCGTAGTTTGCGCATCTGTCGGAGCAGGTAGCGTCGCTGCAGGCGTTCCCGGTGTGATAAGTGCAATTGGAATCGCAGGTTGACCCGCAGGTGCAGCTACTCTGGTCGACGTACGGCATACAGCTTTCGTCAGGGATGCCGTAGTCTTGGATGAACTGAAGAGCGGCCACTTCCGAACCGCCGCAGCAGGTCCCGACGCCGACCGTCGCGCCGCAGTCGGAGACCAGGTACTCTTCAGCTAGATCGAGGTCGAGATTGGGATTGCCGGTCTGGACGTTGTATGCTCCTTCGACGGTGCCGGCGGCTGAGAACGCCCAGCAGGAGCCACAGGAGCCCTGATTCTTGACTGAGGTCACCCAGTTCTGGCCGTTTTCGTTGCGCCAGTCAAATGAGGATGGCGTAGTGCCGGTGATGGGCGCTTGATCATTAGAGGAAGGTGCGCTGCCAAGGTTGGGGATGCTGCTTCTGGTGGCCTTCTCGCTCAGACCCATCAGATCGCTGGCCGCGCCGACCTCTTGCTTCTGGTTCACGCACACGGCGTATTCGCGGGAGAGGGAGTTCTTCCCGTCGGCCTTCGTCACCTCAGCGAGGCCGTTCTTGGCGCAATAGGAGCGCTCCTGGCCGCACTTGCCAGCCAAGAATGCCCATTCCTCACACTCCTTGCCGTCCGGGAACACGCAGATCCCCTCGTCGCCGTTGTTGGTTCGAGCAATGCGATAGTCGTATCCCAGGTCCGTGCAGTAGGTGGCCGCCGGGTTTGCCATTCCCAGCCGATCGGCGATGTTCGCGCCGCAAGAGGCGGCCGGCTCTGTGGGAAGGCTTTCCTGCAATGCGCTCGTTTCCGGCTGCTGAGACGCATGTCCTCGCACTACCCCAAACAGAGCAAGAGCGAAAACCGCTGTAATTAGTCCTAGGCCCGGCAACTTGTCTCGCATTGGTACACTCCTGTGTCCTCGAACAGAAAAGGGTGCTCGCTTACAAAATCGGCACAGTCGCCCGAAATCTGTTTTGAAGAGGGCTCTGGAGGCACGCCGCTGTGGCACGTGGGCGGGTGGTACTGGAGGAGGCGCCGGCGGGCGGCCTAGGACGCCAGTGTATCCTCTATTCTCTCGCTGAAGAGCAACATTGGGTCTGGACTCGTTTTCGGGGGGCAGGTCAGTGGAGGAACACCGAGAAACCAGTCGTTGACTGTGCTGCCGCCTTGCCATATCCTATCACGGATATCACATCACGAGGATTAGACGATGTCACGTGGTTCCCCTCGCTCCAACCCGCTGGCGCTGGCCGTTCTGGCCTGTTTGTACGAACGGTCGATGCACCCTTACGAGGTGGCAACATTGCTGCGGGAGCGCTCCAAGCACGAGAGCATCAAGCTCAACTACGGCTCGCTGTACACCGTGGTGGAGTTGCTTCAGCGCCGGGGCCTGATCGAGCCGCAGGAGAAGGGACGGGAAGGGCGGCGACCAGAACGCACCATATACCGGCTGACCGACGGGGGAAGCATCGAGTTTGTTGACTGGCTGAGCGAGATCCTCAGCACGCCGGTCAAGGAGTTTACGCGCTTCGAGGCGGGCCTATCGCTTATGCCGGGGCTGCCACCGGGTGACGTCGTATCGCTCCTCGATCAGCGCTGCCGGCGACTGGAGGTAGGACTCGCGCAGATGAGATCGCTGCGGGAGGTGGTTGACGAGCGGGTACTGCCGCGGCTGTTCTGGATCGAGTCCGAGTACCGGATTGTGCTGCGGCAGGCGGAGCTGGAATGGACCCGCAGACTTGCGCGCGAGATCGAGGCTGGGACGCTGGATGGCATGTCGCTGTGGCTCCAGTTTCAAGCGGAGCATGATTCCGGGCCTCGCGGCGACGATGGCCTCCAGCAGAGCGAGGAAGTAATCGTCAATGACTAACCAGGAACCACCGACAAGCTCCTCCTGCCGGACGCCGCCGTCCGAGATGCCGGCTATCGACGCACAGGACCTAGTCAAGACTTATCCGAAAGGCGTGCGCGCGCTGGAGGGAGTCAGCTTCCATGTCGAGCCCGGCTCAGTGTTCGCGCTGCTCGGTCCGAACGGTGCCGGCAAGTCCACCACGGTAAAGATCCTAGCCACCCTCTCGCGGCCCGATTCCGGTACGGCGAGGATTGCCGGCTTCGACGTCGTCCGCGAGCCCGCCAAGGTGCGCCGGGTGATCGGCTGCGTGGCTCAGAAGTCGGCCACCGACCTTGAGGCCACGGGCGAGGAGAACCTCACGCTCCAGGGCCAGCTCTATGGCCTGAGCGGTCCTTTCCTGCGCAGCCGGGTGTCGGAGCTTCTCCAGCGTTTCGGACTCGCCGATGCGGGGCGCCGGTCTTCCCGGACTTACTCGGGCGGGATGCAGCGCAAGCTGGACGTGGCGATGGGGCTCGTAAACCAGCCGCGGGTCCTGTTCCTCGATGAGCCGACGACCGGGCTGGATCCGGAAACGCGGGCTGACATGTGGGAGGAGATCTCCCGCCTCTCTCACGATGAGGGGCTGACGATCCTGCTCACGACACACTATCTGGAAGAGGCGGACCGCCTGGCAGGATGCGTCGCGATTGTAGACCACGGGCGTATCGTCGCTCAGGGCGCGCCGGAAGAGCTAAAGGGAGAGTTGCGCGGCGACGCCGTCCACGTCGAGCTCGACGAGGCGGCACCCGAGCAACAGGTGCGAGCGGCGCTTTCCGGCCTGGGCGGGTCTCTGCGCGAGATCAGTGTCGACGGGCGGACGCTAAGAGCTCGCGCCGACATTGGAGCCACTGCTGTGCCTGCCGTGCTGGGGGCGCTCGATTCCGCGGGGATCGGCGTTGCCTCGGTGACGGTGGCGCGCCCTTCGCTCGACGATGTGTATCTCCGCCACACCGGACGGGTGTTCAATGACTCAGACCAAGAGGCAAAGAGATGACAGCAGCTATCGCCCATTCCAAGCACATAATGGTTCGTCACCTGCGGGCCATGGCACGTCAGCCGTACTATGTGGCGGTCACGCTTGTACAGCCGGTCATCTGGCTGCTTCTCTTCGGTCAGCTCTTCAAGAACGTGACGCAAATTCCGGGATTTGCGACTGAGTCCTACATTGACTTCCTCACGCCCGGCGTAGTCGTGATGACGGCTATGTTCTCGAACGGTTGGAGCGGCATGAGCTACGTCACCGACATCGATAGAGGGGTCATGGACCGATTCCTCATATCGCCGGTGCGGCGAGGGTCGCTCATCGGGGGGCAGCTTGCCTACCAAGCGATCCTCACTCTGATCCAGTCGGTCATCATCATCGCGCTTGGGCTGGCGGCCGGCGCCCGATTCTATGGCGGCCTGCCGGTCGTTCTCGTCTTCCTTGTCGCCGTATTGCTTCTCGGAGTGGCTTTCTCCTCGTTCTCCGACGCGATGGGGCTTCTGCTGCGTCGGGAGGAATCGGTAATCGCTGTCGTGAACTTCATCGTTCTGCCGCTCTCGTTCCTCTCATCGACGTTCATGCCATCAGGGCTCGTGCCCCACTGGATCCGCTACGTGGCCCGGTTCAACCCGGTGAACTGGACGGTGGAGGTAGGCCGGCAAACGCTCACCGGCGACGTCGATTGGACACTTGTGGGTAGCCACGTCGGCTATCTACTTGTCCTCGCGTTGGTGCTGGCGTGGCTGTCCACGCGTGCCTTTCGCGTGTACCAAAGGTCGATTTGACGTGCGGGGTGACGGCGCCGACGGGGTCGGCTCGGCGTGCCCAGGAGAGATTCTCTGCGCGCGGGTTGTCAGGTGAGAGCGGCTGACAGCCGTCTGGGGACAATTGCCACAGTGCCGATGTTCTTGCCCCGGGGGTAACGGCAAGGTCAAGGAGGCCGACCGGCGCCCGCGAAGTGGTCGCTCCAGTAGGGCTCCGCGAGAGACACCTCCCGCACGATGTCGCCGTTGTCGACGGCCATGACGACTCCCCCACCGCCCACGTAGATGCCGACGTGGGTAATCCGATCCGACGACGGGTAGGTGTTCTCGAAGAAGACGAGGTCGCCGGGCTCTAGCGCTGACTGCTCGATGGGGGCCGCCCACTCAAATTGCTCTGGAGCCGACCGCGGGACCTGGAGGCCAAGCTGCGAGTATACCCAGAACACCAGGCCGCTGCAATCGAAGGCGTCGGGGCCCGCAGCATTCGAGACGTAGGGTGCGCCGATGCGGGAGCGGGCCAGTTGCGCCGCTTGCGCGATGCCGGCTGGCGCGGGCGAGGCTGGGACTGGCGAGGCTGACGCCGGCGAGGCTGGCGCCGGCGAGGCTGACGCCGGCGAGGCTGGTGCTGGCTCCGACGGGTTTGTCGGCGGCGGCGCCGACGTCGCAGCGGGGATCGGCATGCTGCCGTTGGGTATGAAGATTATCTGGTTCTCTGCGATGCTGTCCCCGCTCTTGAGGTCGTTGCCGGAGAAGGTGAGGATCGCCTGAACGTCAACGCCAAACCGATCGGCGATGTCACTCAGGGTATCGCCGAGGCTAATCTCGTAGATGATGCCGTCGGTCATGGGGACGCGTAGGTACTGGCCTGGAACCAGCGAATCCGCGCTCTCGAGGTCGGGGTTATTCCACAGTATAGACGAAGGCGAGATCCCATATCTTGCCGCCAAAGCGTCAATCGTGTCGCCGTCCTGAACGGTGTAGATGATGTAGACGGACGGAGGAGGAGGTGCCGGCTCAGTCGTCGGCTCAGGTGTCGCCGCAGTAATGCCGGCCGCCGCCATCATGCTCTCGCCAGGCATCCCCGGCACCGGCGACTGGGACGGCAGAGGAGCGGGAGTCGGCGGCACTCGCAGAGGTGCGGGAGTCTCAATCGGCTGGGTCCTGACGATGGCCAATGGCAGCAGCGGGGAATGCAGAGCTTGATCCTCCTGCGCGGCTACGGCGGCCGCCACGCCGGAAACGGATAGCCCGTTTGTGGGATAGGACGCAACGCTGGCGCTGAGGTGGAAAGGTCGTGTGAAGAGAGCGGCGGAGAGAATGGACAGCGAGACGAGGGCGAGGATGAAAAGATGAAGATAAGGCCTGGACTTCATGCGGAATCCGGCAGCGGTGGGAGACTCTGGCCCCGGGGAATTTCGCGCCTCTAGCCGATTCTCCGGCTTAGGAGTGCGCGGGCTGAGCGTGCCTCTAATGCTCCTCGCCTCCTACTGGTCGGCCAAACTACCGTTTGGCTTCTCCACCCGGAAACTCCGCCCAGTACAAGATCGTCCGCAAGGCTACCAGAACCCCAACCTCTTGTCAAGGAGGCTGTTCGGTCGCGGCTGGGATGTACCCGACAGCGGCATGCTCGCCTACCCTTACAGAGGGTGCTAAAGTCTATTATCATTGAGCCAGGAATGGGGACGCGATTAGAACGTTCTGCCGTCCGACATCATAGGGAAAGCGTCAGGAATCCGTTAGGATTGCGTCGGGACAGGGACACTCTGAAAAAGCGAAGATCAAGGGCAGGGCGAGGCAATCTCAACCGGAGTGCCAAGAGGGATGAACAGACCGGCAACTGTCCAGGGTAGGCGAGGAGAAGGCCCGCGACTGCCGCACCTATCCAGCCTCGATGGTCTGAGGGCGCTTGCCGTCATCGCCGTCCTGCTCTACCATGCCCAGACATCCTGGTTGCGGGGCGGCTTCCTCGGCGTCGATGTCTTTTTCGTTATCAGCGGCTACCTCATCACCTCACTGCTGCTGGTGGAATGGCGCCAGCGCGGCTGCATCGATCTCCCCGCCTTCTGGCTGCGCCGTGCGCGCCGGCTGCTCCCGGCGCTATTCCTGCTGATCGGGGTCACACTCGCATTCGCCGTCGTGTTCCTGCCCGGCGAGGTCGCGGGACTGCGGAGCTATGCGGCGGCGGCGCTGGGGTACGTGACTAATTGGTACCTTGTGTTCCACCAGAGCTCCTACTTCGAGACCATTGGCCGGC
This sequence comes from Dehalococcoidia bacterium, assembly GCA_050014295.1. GTDB lineage: Bacteria > Chloroflexota > Dehalococcoidia > DSTF01 > JALHUB01 > JBEKDP01. The sequence goes on from JBEKDP010000001.1 coordinate 6,871, forward strand.
CCTCATTGTTCCAGCACCTGTGGTCGCTTGCGGTCGAGGAGCAGTTCTACATCCTGTGGCCCCTTCTCTTCACCGCCATGATGCGGTTCTGGCGGCCCCGACAGGTGGTGCTGGTTGTGCTCGCGGGAGCGGCGGCGTCGGCGCTGGCGATGGCGCTACTGTACCGGCCCGATGTCGACCCCTCGCGACTCTACTACGGCACTGACACCAGGGCCGCCGGGCTACTCGTGGGCGCGGCTCTCGCCTTCCTGTGGGGCCCGGGACAGTTGGAGGGCCGGGTTGGAAGGGCCAACGGCTTGTTGCTGGATATCCTTGGCTTTGGCGCGCTGGGAGTGCTTGTCTGCTTCTGCTTGCGGATCGATGGCTTCCAGCCGTTCCTGTATCGGGGGGGCTTCGCGTTGGTTGCGCTCACCACTGCCGTGGTGATAGCGGTCGCAGCACACCCACGCGCGCACCTGATGGGTGGACTGCTCAGCCGGCAGCCGCTGCGGTGGATCGGTCTGCGGTCCTACGGCATCTACCTGTGGCACTGGCCCATCTTCATGGTCACGCGGCCCCAGCTCGACGTTCCCCTCGACGGGCTGCCGCTCCTGGCGCTGCGGTTGGCTGCCACACTGCTCATCGCCGAGCTCTCGTACCGCTTAGTCGAGACGCCGATCCGCACCGGTGCGCTCCGACGGATCTGGGAGCTCCTGCGCGAGACACACAGGCCCCTGCGCCGAGGGCCGTGGTGGCAGTGGGCCGGGGTTGCCAGCACCGTGCTGGCGACGTTCGGCGTTCTGGGAGCATCAGTGGCGAGCGCCCATACGCCGCCTCTGCCTTCCTACCTTTCGGCGGGCGCGGTCGACGTAATCTCCACTCCCCGCCCGCCCAGCGTGGTTCCGGCCTTCGTCTCTCCTTCTGCGACACCAGTGGCCCCCGCACTGAACGCGGTGCCTCCGCAAGATGCACCGGGCAGCCCGCAGCAACCGCCGCCTCCCACTGCCGATGCTACTCCTACGCCGCAACCGACCACCCCCCCTATGGTCGCCGCGGCTAGGGCCTCCGCGGTGCACGTCACCGCCGTCGGCGACTCGGTGATGCTCAGCGCCGCGAACGAGCTCGCGCAGGCCGTCGGCGACATCGAGGTCGACGCACAGGTCGGCCGTCAGGTCTCAGCAGCGATCAGCCTTCTGCGAGCGAAGGCTGATGCGGGCCAGCTCGGCGAGGCTGTGGTCATCGACCTCGGCACCAACGGTACGTTCAGCGCGAGCCAGTTCGACGAGATTATGCAGGTGCTCGGGGGTACACGGCGAGTCGTGTTCGTGAACCTGAAGGTTCCCCGGGACTGGGAAGGCCTGAACAACGCCATGCTGGCCCAAAAAGTGAAGGATTACCCGAACGCAGTGCTCGTCGACTGGCACACGGCAAGCATCAACCAGCCGCAGTTCTTTTGGGACGACGGGATCCATCTGAGGCCTGAGGGGGCGCAGGTCTACGCCCAACTGATTGTCGCCTGCCTGGAGGCCCCCTAGACGGCACCTGGGCCGATCGCGACCTTAGCGTGGGGGCTTCTTCTCGCCGGTCCACCGGCCCCCTGAAGACGTACGCGGCCGGTCCGTGGCAGCCATCACCGGCGATGGCGCGGTGACGTAAGCGAGAGAAGTCCAATCCCCGACCCGAAGGCCGCGGTCTGCGCCAGGATCAGGAAGGGCCACGGGGAGAGGCCGGTAGATAGCCAGTAAAGCAGCGCGATGAATGCTTCAAGGACACCCAGTCCCAAGGCGGCGACTAACGCTTCCTCAAGTAGGGGATCAAGCTGAGCCATTGCTGCTTACCGCCATCGCCCGCCCCACACGCCGGCCCGTCCCGGTAGCCATCCACGTCGCACTCGGCCCGGACCAGGTGGTAGGTAACGCGTACAGCTTCACACGCTACCCCTTCTAACGCTAGTCTCCCATGGACAGAGGATCAAGTCCTTAGCCGCCGCCAGGGCCGGTATTAGCAGTCTGTTGCGCTGCCAGGTTCGGGGGTTGGACGACTTTGGCTTGTCAGTCAGGGGTATGGTCCTCAGCGGCGCTCAGTCTGCGGCGCCGCGCCTATCATCGAAAGGATAGTCAGGTCGGAGCTGATGACGCCGTCGACGCCCAGCCTGGCGACGCGAGCCGCCTCCACATGATCCTCCACCGACCAGCAGAAGATCTCTAATCCCCGCTTTCGAAGGAAGTCGGCGGTCGACCAGTTGAGTAGCCGGCCGCGCAATGAAACTCCGCAAATCGGCTCGCCCTCCTCGAGACGGCGGCCCAAGGCCTGCCAGCGGCGGCGGTCTGCTACGGAGTAGTAGGTCCTTAACTCGGGCGCCACCCTTCGAGCCTCATCCAGGAGCGGCCAGTCGCCACATAGGCGCGCCGTCCGCGCCTGGTGGGACCGGCGCAACTGTCCGATCAGAGTCTCGACGAACGCGCGGGCGCTGCCGGTGCCGCGAGTGGCCTTGAGGTCCAGCAGCAACTGGCAGCGACCATCGACCATCACGAGCAGTTCCGCGAGTGGCAGGGGATCGAGGTCAAGCCTCGCCTCCCACGGGCTCAGGCGGAGTGCCCGGTGTGCCGGCGGAGGCTGATTGATCGGTCGTCTGCCGACTTGAACGGGCAGCAAAGGGAGGCGCGGATCGTGGCCCAGCCAGAGCCGGCTGCCCCTCAAGCGCACATCGGCTTCCACGACGTCAACGCGGTTCTCGAGGGCGATACGGATCAGCTCGCGGCTATTTCCGAAACCGTGGGCTATGCGCAGCGGAGCCACGGCGTCATCAGGGCTCCTTGGGCAGGCTGGGTTGCAGGCTCGGGGCATATGGCGCCGCCGGGCTCAGGAACAAGCGACAGATGACCGCCGCCATCTCGACACCAACGGCAAACGATGCTTTCGACCGCCCGGCCTTCCGGTCTTCAAAGGTGATCGGCACTTCCACGAGAGAGAACCCCGACTTCCAGGAGAGATAGTTCATCTCTATTTGAAAGGCGAAGCCGCTGGAGTGCACCGAGTCGAGGGGAAGGCTGGTGAGAACCCGGCGACTCCAGCACTTGAAGCCTCCGGTTGCGTCGCGCACGGGAATCCCTAGCAAGATACGGGCGGCACGGTTGGCAACTCGACTCAACACGATCCTGCGCAAGGGCCACCCCGGCGTCGACCCTCCGGCTACGTAGCGCGACCCTATGACGACGCTGCCGGCGTCCACGGCGTCGCCAAGGCGGCGAAGGTCGTCTGGATCATGCGAGAAATCGCCGTCCATCTGATAGATCAGGTCAGCCCCCAGCTTCAGTGCCATCCGGAAGCCGCTGATGTAGGCGCTGGCGATGCCCATCTTCGCGCTGCGGCGCATCAGGTGGACGCGCGATTCGCGGGCCGCCATCGCTGCCACGATGTCCCCGGTACCGTCAGGCGAAGAGTCATCCACGACCAATGTCTCGTATTCGCGACCCAGGGATAGGATGCGCTCGATGAGGCGGCGGATATTGGCGCTCTCATTGTAGGTGGGTATGACGACGATTCTCTTTGAGCGCGGCCCGGGTTCGCAGGCGGCTTCGGGGACGGACGTAAGAGCGAGCGACGGCCTGGCGCGCCAGATCCAGGAAGCGCTTATGCTGAAGTTAATGACGGACGCAACGGCGATGGCGACCAGGTCCGCTCCCAGGTAGTGAAGGCCAGCAATCGACGTCAACAGCAGGAAAAGGCCCAAGTTCACGCCCGCGGCGACGGCTGCGGCGGCATGAAAGGCCGAGACGCGTGCGCGCCAGGGTCGCACTCTTCTCCCGGCGCCGAATGTCCAGACGTCGTTGAGCAGGAAATTGCTGCAGATGGAGGTCTCCACAGCCAGCGCCGCGGCCGGAAGGGTCGGCAGTCCCAGGCGGCCCAGCAGCAGCCACAGGGCAACCACGTTCACACCGACACCGCTGAGACCCACCAGAAGGAACCGGGCGGGCGGCGGCACCGGCAAGGCATCGAAGCGGCGCCACCAGGAAACGAGCATCCTTCTCATTGTGGTTGACCTCCTGTCTCCCCAAGCACCGAGAGTTGATCTGTGGCTTTCGTGTCGACCCGCAGGTAGAAGTCCGCGTAGTCGACGCGGCCTGCGTAGCGATAGTGGTCGGCGAGGTACGTCTCCAGTTGGGCGGGGGGCCCGGTCTCGCAGCCGGAGAAGTCCTGGCTGGTGGGGGTGCATTCGAACGTCAGCAGGACGAGTTTCGGCTGCTTCAGATCGAGGTCGTGCAGCACTTCGTTCAGCATGGTCGGATCTATGCCGTAGGCGCGATCGTGGATCCAGCGGCTGGCGGGCCGCCTGTCGGCCAGGAAGAGGATGTCGCTCTGGCGGCCGAACTCGTACACGTAGTCATCCGGCCCGGTGACGGCATCAACCGCCTGCGCTATGTCAGGCGCTTCGAGGGAGCGGTAGGCATAGTCTCTGAAGGTATACTGGACGACGAATCGATCGTCGGGCGTGGGCCAGGCGAAGAGGAAGGCGGAAGCGCTGATGGAGACCAGCGCGCAGGCCATAGCAACGTAGCCCAGCCGGCGCCGGCCGTCTCGCCAGGCCTCGATCACCGAATCGAGGCCGACGGCACCGAGGATGGCGGCTGCCGGCAGCAGGCCGACGTTGTAGTGAGCCGAAACCTTTCCCATCGACTGCGCGGCCAGCTCCGAAAAGACGGCGAAAGTGAGGACGAGCCCCGCGGCACGGTCTCGGCGTTGCCAGAGGCGCAGCCCACCGACGACGGCAAGGACCCAAAGCAGCAGCCCTCCGAGGAGCGGCGCCGGGTCCAGAAGCAGCGGAGGGATCAATTTGAGGATGAGCGGGTTGCCGCCGGAGAAGAGGAAGTTGAACTGAACGGTAGCATACCAGAAGTCGTAGAGAGCGCCTTGACTCGCGAAGTAGACGATGAAGGGAGCAAGGCCGAGCACCGCTCCTGCGCCCAGCAGGACCGCGGACCGGAGGTGTCGCGTCCGCTCCTGGGGGTTACGCAGCGCCATCGCGAGCAGCCAGAAGGCGTAGCCCGCGAGCGGCCCTGCCGCTGTCTGCTTGGTCAGAGCAGCGAGCGCCGTCAGGACGCCGGCCACCATGAACCACCATTGACTATCGCCTCTGCTGCCCCTGGTGAAGGCCCAAAAGCCTGCGGCCAGCGGGCACAACATGAGGATCTCCGCATTCGCGTTAGCCTGGAGGAAGGGATTGGCGAAAGCAACGGCGAAGAGGAGCGCCGCCAGGAGCCCCTTGCGAGAACCCAGAAGGGTACGCGCCGAGGCCCAGACGAAGGGCACCGCGGCCGCCGTCTCGAGTGCGGCCAGCAGCCGCGGGGCGACGACGCTTACCCCCAGCAACTTGAAGGCCGCCATGTACCAGAGGAAGAGGATAGGCCCTTTGTTGTCCCACAGGTCGCGGTAGGGGATCGAGCCTTGCAGCCAGCCGCGCGCGATGACGCCGTAGAGGCCCTGGTCTCGCTCAAATGGGGCGTTGAACAGGGGCATCAGGAAGAGAATGGGAAGCAGCGAGAGGGCGACGAGAAGCCCCAGGAAAAGCAGCTTTCGCCGAGGGCCCGAGCCTGAGAGATGGTCTACGACCGCCGAGACTCGTAGCACTGTGTCGCCTCCTGACATTGAAAAACCCGCCCAGCCGACTCGATCATGGTCAGCTCCTGTGGTGTTCTCGTCCCAATGTTAGCAAGCACGGGTGCAGGTCGCCTAGGTTCTAATATACCATTCTGTAGTAGTACGTTTGCACTATGATGCCGTTGACCGGCAGGAAAAATGAGCAGCCCCGGCCAAGCGGGGTCTTGCAGTCGAGCACGTGAGGGACGCGCTCGGCTGGGAGGTCCAGCCAGTAGGTAACGGTTATCGACAGCCCCGGCGACAGTTCTAGCAGCCCCCGGCGACAATCCCGGGGGCTGCTAGCTGACTGCGTTGGTAGATCGCGGGTTCGAATCCATACCGCCCTCCGACTACGTACCCGAACTCCTGGCCAGCCATCTGACCGCCGACCGCTCGGCATCCCCGCGCTCTACTGACAGACATGCTACAATTCGTTGCGTGGGCCGACAGCTCGGCCGGATCTCCCGACGGCTGGCGTCAGTTCGAGAGAGCTGACGCTCGATCAAGAAGCGGAGGACAGATGGCAACTCGAACCCCGTCTCCAAAGGCAGTCCGTACCGACAAGATCAAGGGGCAGAGCGAGTGGGAAGCTCTCCAACAGGCCCATAATGCAATGTTCAAGGTGCAAGAGACCGCGCTCCTGTCCCACGGTATATCCCTACCGCAGCTGCAGGTGCTGTCCCTCCTGGCCCGCGAGCGGCGGCCGCTCATGATAACAGAGTTCGCCAGGTGGATGGTGAAAGAGCCCAATAGCCTAACCGGCCTAGTCGATCGCGCCGAGGCCAAGGGATGGGTTCGCACCCACGGCGACCCCAAGGATCGGCGGAAGAGGTTGGTGGAGTCCACCAAGGAAGGCGTCAAGAAGTTCGAAGAGGCTTCCGCAGTGGCTAACAAGGCTATAGAGAACCTCTTCGGCGTTCTCACTCCGGCGGAGACAAAGCAGTTGAAGGCCTACTGCCAGAAGGTGGCCGACGCGGCGACAAGTGTCTCCCGCAAGCCCGGCCTGCGCGCCCGCTAATCGGACGAGCCCCTCCACCCACCCATCTCAGGAGGAATTGGGCCACTCTGCGAGGGTAGTACTTATCGCGATCTCTTTTCCTCCCCGCACTACGTGGAGGGAAACAGTATCTCCAGGCTGCTTGGCGTCGATGTAGTCGTCCATTTCGTCGGAACTCGCTACCTGCTTGTCGTCAACGCCGATTATGACATCGCCACCCGGTGATGTCGCCGCGAGGTCGCTGTTCGATGGCTCGGAGCCTACCACTCCCGCATCTGCGGCTGGGCTGCCGGGATCGACTTGCAGCGCATAAACACCTGAAGCCTGAGACAGCCCCAGATTCTTCGCCAGGCCGGGCGTGAGCGTTTGACCCGTGATGCCGAGGAGGGCGTGGACTACGGTCTTTCCTTCAACCATCTGCGGCAAGAACTCTTTCGCGGTGTTGATCGGAACGGCATAGCCGACGCCGACAAAAGTGTTGCTGCCGGTTGGGTTCTCGAGCGCAGTGTTGATACCGATGACTTCGCCGCTGAGGTTCACGAGCGGCCCGCCCGAGTTGCCGGGGTTGATGGCGGCATCCGTTTGAAGTAGGTCACGGAGGGGGCTGGTTTGTTGCTGGGGAATCGCCCTGTTCACGCCGCTGACGATCCCCTCTGTAACAGTCCCGTCCAGGCCAAAGGGGTTGCCGATTGCGATCACCGTGTCCCCGACGCGGGTCTGGTCCGAATCGCCCAGGTTTGCCACAGACAGGTCGATGCCAGAGAAGTCAGCCTTGATCACGGCTAGGTCGTCGCCTGGATCTGTGCCCACGACCTGGGCACCGGCTGACGACCCGTCAAAAAGGGTGACAGCAAGTTGCTGAGCATCCGCGATCACATGGTAGTTGGTCAGAATGTCGCCGTCCTTGTCGATGATGAGGCCGGAGCCCGTGGCTTGGCTTTGCTGGGGGCGGAACCGGCCACGCGTCACGGTCGCGGTCGTGATCCTAACAACAGAAGGGTTGACCTGGTCGTAGAGGTTCGCGGTCGAACTCTCGCTTCCCGAAGGCGTCGTCGCCTTCGGCGCCGGCACCGTCGGTGATGCCGTCTGCTCTGCGCTCGAAGAGCCGGGCTCGCACCCCGTCGCCACCAACCCCCAGGACGATAAACTCACGACCATGCCGAGGCCCAAGGAAAGGGTCCTAATCCAAACGCTCACTCTCATCGCCGCCTCACCTTTCTCGCTGGCGCGGATTAGGCGCCCGTATGCATTTAACGCGGGCACCTTGTCGTGTTTCTGTTCAGTATTGAAATGTTAACCGAGGATACGTGGATGCCGCTACTCTTCGCCTTCCGCTCGGGTCAGAAGGGTGTGGTGTCCCTTCGCGGGAGTATGCAGCGGCTGTATCGGCTGAGACTTCTCGCAGGGCCGTTCTTATGAGGTGTGGGGCCCAAAAACTCGATCCGAGCGGCGGGCGGTTCATGCAGCGACCCACTCGTACTCGTGATCGATGCCATCAAGCACGGGCCGGGCAACGATGCGGCCGGAAGCGAGCCGGACGACAGGCCGGCCGTCGGGGGAGTCCAGCGCGAGCGCGCGATGGGGGCGCGCCGCGTTGTAGTGCGCGGCGTACTCCGCCAGCAGCGCCCGCAGGTGCTGTTCGGTGATGACTATCAGATGGTCGAGACACTCGCATCGCAGCGTTCCGACGAGGGCTCGGCGATCGCGTTCGCCTTCGGCGCCCGGACCGGCGTGAGCAGGGTTCGGATGCCGATCCTGGTGGCCGCGAGATGAACGCGCCGCCGCCGCAGCGATCAGCTGGCGCCAGACCCACTCGGCGGTCGGATGCGCGGTGACGTTCAGATGGACCATCCGCCGCCGGTCATGCGTGATGAAGAAGAGGACGTACAGGGTGTGGAAGGTAACCGTTGGTACGGTGAAGAAGTCGGCGTCCCAGATGTGCGGTGCATGATTGCGGATGAAGGTGCGCCAGGACTGTGATGGCGGCCGCCGCGGGGCGGAGCGGCAGTAGCAGCGGACAGATTCGGCGCTGACCTCGAAGCCCAGCTTTCGGAGCTCACCTTGAATCCGCGCGTTGCCCCAGGTGAGTCTGCGGCACTTTCGGTGTGAGAGTCCTCCACAATCCAGAGGGACACTCCGGCAATGGCCCCTGCTGAACACACACTAAGGGAATGCTTCGGTTGTAACGTCGATTACGCCGCTGCTGAGAGGCGCCAGCAGGGCAACGGCGGCGCGGGAGAGATCCAAGGCGTGGCCGAAGCTACCCTGGTCACGAACGCGGACGGGGATGCAGCGCTCGTCATGGCAGACCCATCAGCCGTGCGCCCAGGGGCCACTGATTGCCGGCGGCGGTCGTCGGGTCGTCCGGGTTGAAGGGGGTGCCGTCCGCCATGCCGTCTCCGAGATCGAACCCGTCCACGCCTCCGTACCAAGTGGCGACCCCCGGAGCGTTACCCACAAGCGGCTATTCTGAGGGACATGGCGCGTTAACAATGCGTTTATGATGCTCAGCTAGGATGGGAGGCGACACCAAGAGATGCGAACCCGAAGGAGGAAACCCGGGGGATGTACCATCCAGTTGAGGAGATTTCGAAAAAGGCTGGCGGGAAGCTCCCCGTCCCTCTGTTGACAATGATGGCCGCAGCAGAGCAAGGAGTCGCTGGCGGAGCACGAATACGATGTGCTCCTCCTGGCTGCTCTTTACCATTTGGCGCTACCGAGCCGCACGAACGAAGCGGTGTTGCTCAAGCGCGACCGCCGCGAGCGCTTTGGCCGGCGCACGAAGAAATCAATGACGTTACTTGTGATCGGTAGTTCGCTGAGCAAATAGGAGCGTTCCGCGAAACGCGGACCGTTGCGCTCGGAAGCCTGTCGAGAACGAGCGCCCGACCCAACGAGCAAGCGTCGTCGGCCAAGCTAGGCCCTTCCACCTTCGTTCCGCACCACCTCCACGACGAAGTCGCTGGCATGCGCCGCTGGAACCGCCCACAATGTGGGTGTAGGGTGCCAAGACTCCATCCGTATCTGTTGAAGTCTCGCTCTCAGTCGCCCCTGCGCGGTGACTAGCACAGAGCGCCGATCCCGGAACGATGGTTGCTGACCCGCTGCCTAGAAAGCAGATGGTCGTTGACGAAAGAGGCTGGGCGAAATGCCCAGCCTTCCTTAATGTATATGTGTTCTGGAGCGGGAAACGGGACTCGAACCCGCGACCCTCTGCTTGGGAAGCAGATGCTCTACCAACTGAGCTATTCCCGCTCGCTTGCTATTCTAGTAACCGCCGCTTTGCCGTGTCAACGCCGCAGACAGCCCTGACCCACGAGAACTGGAGAGCGACAATGTCCGAGACATCGACGTCTGCATCTCCGGTCCATGCCACCGCTCCTCAGGGAGTGAGGCTGCTCCCAAGCCGCCCCGCTGGCGGCGCGAGCCGCGCGCGCTGGACTCGCCCACCAGCCATATGATAAAAATAGCTTGCTTGCCGGTTACCGGCGGCGCCTGCAGCCTCCCGCCAAGGCCGTTCGCGTCTAGGAGAGCCCAGGAGCGTTACAGAAGGGCGATGCTGAGTTGGACATGCCCGAAGCGATAGCTGTCACACCGGGCGAGCGACTGGTCGCGCCCCCGCGGGCTGCGGCTGGGACATACATCGGTCTCTTCCTCGTGACCCTTTCCACTCTCATGTATGAGACGCTGCTCACCCGCATCTTCAGCGTGACCATGTGGTATCATTTCGCCTTCGTGGCGATCTCGGTTGCCCTTTTCGGCATGACCGTTGGAGCGCTCATCGTCTATCTGCTCCCCGGCCGCTTCCCGGTGGCGAGGACCAATGATCGGCTCATAGTCTTCTCTCTCCTCTTCAGCGTGTCCATCGTCATTAGCTTTCTTACCCAGCTTGCCATACCCTTCGTCCCGAAGTGGTCCATCGCCGGCGTCTACTCCGTCGGGTTCCTCTACCTCGTGATTTCTGTCCCGTTCGTCTTCAGTGGCATCTGCGTCTGCCTGGCCCTGACTCGGTTCCCGCAGCAGATAAGCCGACTCTACGCCGCTGACCTCATCGGTGCAGCGGTGGGCGCGATAGCGCTCGTCTGGCTCCTGAACCAGATAGACGCGCCCTCGGCAGTGATCGCCATTGCCGCCCTGCCGAGCGTCGCCGGCCTCTGGTTCGCTCATGCCGCCCATCGTATACGGCTCTTCGCGTTGAGCTTCGGGGTGGCGGCTCTCCTTCTCTCCTTCGCTTTAGCCAATGCGAGCCTGTTCGACCACAATAAGCCGCTCCTTCGCCTGACCTGGGTGGGCTCTGGGAACGGACTTCAGTTGTATGAGACCTCCGTCCCCGAGTATGAGAAGTGGAACGCATTTTCGAGGATTCGCATCGACAAGCTGCCCTACAGCCGGGGGACCCTCGGATGGGGCCTGAGCCCCACCTTCAGCGGTGACCCCAACGTGGAGGTGTACAACCTTGGGATCGACACGGGTGCCAGCACAGTCCTTACTCGTTACAGCGGAAAGCCGGAGCAGATAAGCTTCCTCAAGTACGACATCACTAACCTTGCCCATTGGGCCCGCACCTCAGCCAATGTCTTGGTGATGGGCGTAGGCGGCGGCAGAGACCTCCTCTCGGCCCTCGCCTTCAACCAAAACCACGTTACCGGGGTGGAGATAAACGGGCAGATCCTTCACGCGGTTAACGACGTCTATGGGGACTTCACGGGTCATCTGGACAAGAATCCGCGCATCACGATGGTCAACGACGAAGCGCGGAGCTACATGACCCGCTCGAAGGAGCGGTACGACATCATCCAGATGTCGCTAACCGACACTTGGGCCGCGACCTCCGCCGGAGCGTTCGCTTTGTCGGAGAACTCCCTGTACACCGTCGACGCCTGGGAGACTTTCCTCGACCACCTTACTCCCAACGGCCTGCTGGCGGTCTCCCGCTGGTACTACGCGCCGCAGCCGACGGAGGCGTACAGGTTGACGGCGCTGGCGATGCAGGCTCTTCGAGAGCGCGGCGTCAGCGACCCCCGCAGTCACGTCTACATGGCGAAGGCGCAGAACGTCATGGACACCTACGTCGTGACCCTGCTGGTAAGCCCGTCGCCTCTTTCCGACCAGGACCTGGCGACCCTCGATCGCGTCACCAGCGACATGCAGTTCGACAAGGTGCTGACGCCCACCTACGCAATCGACGATACCTTCAGCGGCATTGCGGATGCACCGGACGTCCAAGCGTTCGCCAACACCTATAAGTACAACATCTCGCCGCCCACAGATGACAAGCCCTTCTTCTTCCAGATGATCCGCTTCCGGGACCTGTTCCACGGCAGCCTCTCCG
>JBEKDP010000002.1:0-17427 GCA_050014295.1 Dehalococcoidia bacterium
AGGGCCCTCTGCCTGCCACATCTCCCTTACAGAACCGCCCCCTCCTCTGCTATCATCACCCTATGACACCGACCCGCTTTCCCGCGCCCGCCCGCAGCCGCCCGCGCCATCCAGCGCACATAGCCCCCACCGCCCGCATTCCAGGAACACCAAAAAAGAACGAAAAAACAATTGATATCAACTGGTCAATCAAACGCCGTCTCTGTCGACCGGCCCGTCCCTACCTCTCCAGCTTGAGGACGGCCATGAAGGCCTCCTGCGGTATCTCCACCTGCCCCACCATCCGCATCCGCTTCTTGCCCGCCTTCTGCTTCTCCAGGAGCTTGCGCTTCCGCGTCACGTCGCCGCCGTAGCACTTCGCGAGCACGTTCTTGCGCATCGCCCGTATCGTCTCCCGCGCGACGATGCGGCCGCCGACCACCGCCTGCACCGGCACGTCGAACATCTGACGCGGGATGACACGTCGCAACGCCTCGACGAGGGCGCGGCCCTGCGACTGCGCCCGCTCCGCCGGGGTGATCAGCGAGAGGGCATCGACGGGCTGCAGGTTGACGAGGATGTCCAGCTTCACGAGCTTGGCCGGCGCGTAATGGGAGAAGGAGTAGTCGAGGCTGGCGTAGCCCTGGGTGCGCGACTTCAGGGGGTCGTAGAAGTCGGTCAGCATCTCGGAGAGGGGAAGGCGGTACTCGAGGACGACGCGCGCCTCGCCGGTGGTCCCCTTCTCCTGGCCCAGGTAGTCCATGCGCAGGAAGTCGCCGCGGCGGTTCGTCACCAGCTCCATGACGGCGCCGATGTAGCGGTCGGGCGTGATGATCGAGATGTTCATCCAGGGCTCGCGGATGGCGAGGGTCTCGTTCGGCGGCGGCAGGTCGGACGGGTTGTCGACGACGAGCTCGCGGTTGTCGGTCGTGGTCACCTCGTACTCGACGCCGGGGGCCGTGATAAGGAGCGTGAGGTCGTACTCGCGCTCCAGGCGCTCCTGCACGATCTCCATGTGGAGGAGGCCGAGGAAGCCGCGGCGGAAGCCGAAGCCGAGGGCGACGCTGGACTCCGGCTCGTAGGTGAGGGCGGCGTCATTCAGCTTGAGCTTGTCGAGGGCGTCGCGGAGGAGGCCATAATCGTTGGCGGCGGCGGGATAGAGGCCAGCGAAGACCATCGGCTTGGCGGGCTGATAGCCGGGAAGGGGGTCGGCGCGCCGTTCCTCCTCCGTTATCGTGTCGCCGACCTGGCACTCCTTGACGTTCTTCAGGCCGGTCGCGACATAGCCGACCTCGCCGGCGGTCAGGCCGTCGACGGGCGACATCTCCGGACGAAAGACGCCTGTCTCCAGCGGCTCGACGGCGCGCTGGGTGGCGGCCAGCCACAGCTTCTTCGCGCCCGCCAGCGAGCCGTCGACGACGCGGACGTAGGCGATGACGCCTTTGTAGGAGTCGTACTTGGAGTCGAAGATGAGCGCGCGCAGGGGAGCGTCGGCGTGGCCGTGCGGCGGCCGGATGCGGCGGACGACGGCCTCCAGGACGTCGCGGGCGCCCGTCCCCTCTTTCGCGGACGTGTACAGCATCTCATCAAGCGAGAAGCCGATGACGGTCGCGAGCTCGCGCGCGACGCGCTCGGGGTCAGCGTTGGGGAGGTCGATCTTGTTGACGACCGGCAGGACGGTCAGGTTGTGCTCCAGCGCCAGGTAGGTGTGGGCGAGCGTCTGCGCCTGGATGCCCTGGGCGGCGTCGACGACGAGCAGGGCGCCTTCGCAGGCGGCGAGCGCGCGCGAGACCTCGTAGGTGAAGTCGACGTGGCCCGGCGTGTCGATGAGGTTCAGCTCGTAGGCCTGGCCGTCGACGGCGGTGTAGGGCATGCGGACGGCCTTGGCCTTGATGGTGACGCCTTTCTCGCGCTCCAGGTCCATCGTGTCGAGCACCTGCTCCTGCATGGCGCGCTGGGAGATCGTGCCGGTGATCTCGAGGAGGCGGTCGGCGAGCGTGGACTTGCCGTGGTCGATGTGGGCGATGATGCAGAAGTTGCGGATGTGCGACTGGTCCATGGCAGGGTCGATGGTAGCATAGGGGGGAAGGCGGTTCAATTTCGGGAATCGGCGCCCGCATTGAGCAGGGCGCACCGCGACGACGGGCCGCCCATTGAGTGAGTAATAGCCAAGAGTAGCTTGCGCATCCTTTCACCTCCTGAGAACATGGTTTCGCTGGGATACACTGGAACGCATGGACTACACCATAGTCGACGCAACGGTAGCTGACGCAGAGCTCGTCGCTGCGCTGGTCCGCGAGTCGTTTGCCGATGTCGCGGAGCGCTTTGGGCTGACGCCGGAGAACTCACCGAGACACCCGTCGAACTGCACGCCGGAATGGATTCATGCCGCCCTTGCCAAAGGCGTCAGGTACTACGTCTTGCAGACTCCGCAGGGACCCGCCGGTTGCGTTGCACTTGAGCAGGCTAACGCCGACGTGTGCTATTTGGAAAGGTTGGCGGTATTGCCCGCGTTCCGGCGGCGTGGCTTTGGGGAAGCGTTGGTGGAGCACGCTATCGCCAAGGCGCGAGAGCTCGGTGTGCGCGGCGTCGAGTTGGGGATGGTCGCCGCCCAGGCAGAGCTGCGGAGATGGTACGAGAAGCTGGGATTCTCGGTGACGACGACGGTGCTGTTCGAGGGCACGCTGTTTGAGGTGGCGTTCATGCGGAGGGTCCTGACCTGAGGGCGCGGGAGGAGGAAGTCGGCGAGGGCTATTGAGAACCCCGGTAGCATTGCCCCTTGACAGACTTTCGCAGACCCCCTATTCTTGCGCCATCCCCAGCCTGGTGGCACTGATACCCTCCGGAGATGCGTGATGCGCGCCCGGAACGCCTTGCGGCTGCTCCCTATCGTACTGGCGGGAACGTTGGCCCTCCCGTCGGTGGTTCTTGCCCTGCGAGGGCCGGCACCCGGCGCCAGCGCTGCCGATGGTGGCCCCCGCGTCATTGCGACTATCAGGACAGGCTGGGGCGGACGCAGTCCCGATGGCGTGGCCGTCAACCCCAACACGAACCGCATCTACGTGTCGAACAATGGCAGCAACAACGTCTCCGTCATCGACGGCGCCAGCAACACGGTCGTCGCCAGCGTAGCGGTCGGGAATTGGCCCTCCGGCGTGGCCCTTAACCCCAAGACGAACCGCATTTACGTGGCGAACTATGGCAGCGGCAGCGTCTCCGTCATCGACGGCGCCGGCAACACGGTCGTCGCCACCGTCGCGGTCGGGAGTGGCCCCATGGATGTGGCCGTCAACGCCAACACGAACCTCATTTACGTGACGAACTATTCATTCTACGGCACCGTCTCCGTCATCGACGGGACGAGCAACGCGCTGGTCGCCACCGTGGCGGTGGGGAATGCCCCCCTTGGCGTAGCCGTCAACCCCAACACGAACCGCATCTACGTGGCAAACGAAGTCAGCAACGCCGTCTCCGTCATCGACGGTGCCAGCAACACGGTGGTCGCCACGGTCGCGACCGCGATTCACCCCGTGGGCATAGCAGTCAACCCCAACACGGACCGCATCTATGTGACGAACTCTGACAGCCGCAACGTCTCCGTCATCGACGGTGCCAGCAACACGGTCGTCGTCGCCGTAGCGGTCGGGCACAACCCCTACGACGTAGCCGTGAACCCCGGCACGAACCGCATCTACGCAGTGACTAGCGACTTCGCCGGCAACGACGTCTCCATCATCGACGGCGCCGGCAACACAGTCCTCGCCAGCGTGGCGGTCGCGAGTAATCCCCACGGCGTAGCCGTCAACCTGAGCACGAACCGCATCTACGTGGCAAGCGAGCAGGATGACACAGTGTCGGTTATTGGGAATATTGCTCCTCCAACACCGCTGCCGCCAACTGCGACACGCACGCGGGTACCGTCAACACCGACAACTCATCCCGGAGTCGGCGGGAAGGTGCCGCTGCCGCCAGCCGCGATAGCCTACGAGCCGGGCGGAACGGTCGCCGGCGCGGGAGAGTCGGCCGCCACGTGGATCGTGTTGGCGAGCGCGAGCGCGGGCACGCTTGCGATCAGCGGCTGGAGCGCAAAGAGACGGCGGCGGGTGAGCTGACGTCAGGGCCAGCCAAGGCTGGAAAGCCTCGGCTAAGTATCGGTTGGGGCTTTGTCGGCGGAATGCAGGGCTAGACGCGGATGCAGGCGACCCAGTGGCCGGGCGTCGCCTGGCGCCACTCGGGCACGTGCTCGCTGCACTCGTCGATCGCGATCGGGCAGCGGGTGTGGAAAACACAGCCCGAAGGCGGGAACATGGGGCTCGGCACGTCGCCGGTGAGGATGATGCGCTCTCGGGTCGCCTCCAGCACGGGGTCCGGTATGGGCACGGCGGAGAGCAGCGCCTTCGTGTAGGGGTGCAAAGGGTTCTCGTAGAGCTCCACGCGGTCGGCCATCTCCATCAGCTTCCCCAGATACATCACGGCCACGCGGTCGCTGATGTGGCGCACGACCGAGAGGTCGTGGGCGATGAACAGGTAGGTCAGCCCGAACTTCTGCTGGAGGTCTTCGAGCAGGTTGATGATCTGAGCCTGGATGGAGACGTCGAGGGCGGAGACAGGCTCGTCGCAGACAATGAACTTGGGCTCGACGGCGAGGGCACGCGCGACGCCGACGCGCTGGCGCTGGCCACCGCTGAACTCGTGCGGATAGCGGTTGGCGTAGTACGGGTTCAGCCCGACGATACGCATCAGCTCCTGGACGCGTTCGCGGCGCGCCTTGCCCTTAGCCAGGTTGTGAATGACCAGCGGCTCGCCGATGATGCTGCCGACACTCATGCGCGGGTTGAGCGAGGCGTAGGGGTCTTGAAAGATCATCTGCATCTTACGGCGGAAGTGACGCAGCTCGTTTCCCTTCACCTTCACGAGGTCGCGGCCGTCGAAGAGGACCTCGCCGGCGGTGGGCCGGTAGAGCTGAAGCATCGCCCGGCCAACGGTCGACTTGCCGCAACCGCTCTCCCCCACGAGGCCCAGCGTCTCGCCGCGGCGGATGGAGAAGGAGACGTCGTCGACGGCCTTCACGTCGGCAATCTTCCGCTGGAAGATGATGCCGGCGGTGACGGGGAAGTACATCTTGAGGTGATTGACCTCGATGAGGGGGTTGTCGCCGCTGGTCTTGGTGGCGGCGTCGATCGCAGCGATGGATTCGATGGTCATTGGCTGCGGGCTTCTTCGACTCTGGGAGCGACCCAGCAGGCGGCGTAGTGCTTCTCGTCGACGAGCATGAGCGGCGGCTCCTCCTGCACGCACTTGTCGATCCGGTACTCGCAGCGCGGGTAGAAGCTGCAGCCGGCGGGCATGTGGATAAGGTCGGGGGGGAAGCCTTCGATGGGCTCCAGCTTGTCGCGGCGGACTTTGTCCAGCCGGGGGACGGACTTGAGGAGACCGAGGGTATAGGGATGCCGCGGGCTTCCGTAGACCTGACGCGAGGTCGACGACTCGACAATTTTGCCCGCGTACATGACGTTGACGCGCCGGGCGTAGCGGGCGATGACGCCCAGGTTGTGGGTGATGATGATGACGGCGGTGCCAAGGTCGCGGCTTAGCTTCGCCAGTATCTCCAGGATCTGCGCTTGGATGGTTACGTCAAGCGCAGTCGTCGGTTCATCGGCGAGCAGTAGCTTCGGGTTGCAGGAGAGCGCCATGGCGATCATAACGCGCTGCCGCATGCCGCCGGAGAATTGATGGGGGTAGTCCTTGAGCCGGGAAGCGGCCGCCGGTATGCCGACCATCTCCAGGAGATCGGCGGCGCGCTTGTCGGCTGCCCGCCGGTCCATCTTCAGGTGGAGCTCCAGCGACTCGGTGAGCTGGCGACCGATGGTCAGGACAGGGTTGAGGGAGGTCATGGGCTCCTGGAAGATCATGGCGATGCGGTTTCCGCGGACGCGCCGGATCTCGCTTTCGCTGACCTTCAGGAGGTCCTCGCCCTCGAACCAGACTTCGCCGCCGACGATCTTGCCCGGGGGCGTGGGAATGAGACGGAGGATGGAGAGGGCACTGACGCTCTTGCCGCAGCCGCTTTCGCCCACGAGCCCGATTGTCTCGCCCTCTTCGAGGTCGTAAGAGATGCCGTCGACCGCTTTGACCGTGCCGTCATCGGTGAAGAAATGGGTACGGAGGTTCTTGACCTCCAGCAGGGTCCCCATTAGATGTCTCTTCGCCCTTGCCCTTCGAGCGCCCGGCCCGGCGCTTTCCCCCCGACGGACGGTTGCAGCAAAACGACTCTGGTGGGGAAGAGGGGACTCGAACCCCTACGCCTTGCGGCACATGATCCTAAGTCATGCTCGTCTGCCAATTCCGACACTTCCCCAAGACCAGCGATATTTCGTTGGTAGGCCGCCCAGGACTCGAAGCTGCAACCCGCTGACTAAGAGTCCCGACTGCCCCATTATAACCCGTGCAATCGCCTTGTCTCTAGTGACGCGCTGTATCTGTTTTCGGCGTCGCGCCCGCCCGTCATGATAGCCTATGACACCCCATTGCAAACGGTTTGTTGGCAAATCCGTTAGCAAACCACCCCGCTTGACGCCGCGCTGCGGCCGGCGTATCGTCCGCCTCGGGAGGTTGCGTCATGAGTACCAGCAGCCAAGAACTCACACTTGACGAGGCCATAGGAAACCTTCTCAGCAACGGATATCGCACGGTGAGTCAGTCCGCCCACTCGGCCCAACTGATCAAGCCCAAGCGGTTTCCGCTGGAGTGGTTTCTCCCAGGAGTCGGAGTGCTCTTGTTCTTGGCGCTCGTGGCGAGCATCTTCGCGCTGGCCGGCCTGGTGCTCTACGCGCTTGTCTTCATCGCTGGCTATGCAGTGCGGCGGGAGAAGACCGTGTACCTCAGGGTGAGAGGCGGTGTGCTCGAAGGTACAACGCATTCGCCAGTAGCCTCATCTACGCCCCCCTAAAGAGCCTGCCTGTCTCTCGCACGATGGCCGCTATCGCTGTTGACGTGCCCGGCGAACCCCCTGCAGGGCGTCGGTGGCCGCGTTGGTCTTCGCATAAGACCGTTTGTGATTGGTTTGCAGAAGCTTCGCAGACAAACAGAAAGGCCCGCCGAAAACGGGCCTTTCTAGGTTCGATTCTTTGGTAGGCCGCCCAGGACTCGAACCTGGAACCGGCTGATTAAGAGTCAGCTGCTCTGCCAGTTGAGCTAGCGGCCCACCTTGGTTCGGCTATTATACCAGTATCTACGATAACGCTCGCCGGGCCGCGAGACCGGACTGCCGGCGGCGCCCATCCAGATTGCCGAAGTTACCACCCTGGAATCTGCGAGTCAAGCGCGACAGAGCCGGCGCTGTTGACCCAGCCCAAAGGCGTAACCCATAATAGCCGCGATAGCGCGCCGCTTCTACCCCCAACCACCGTCAAACTGCTTTGTTCTCCCCCGGGGAGGATCGTAGCGCCTTTCGACAATTGATGATCGACCAACTGACACGGATCGAACAGGAGGCCAGGGAAGAGCTGGCCGCCGCCGGGGACGGGGAGTCGCTGGAAGGCTGGCGGGTAGCTTACCTCGGCCGTAAGGGGCGCCTGACCTCGCTGCTACGCAGCCTGACCGAACTGCCAATCGAAGAGCGACGGGCGGCAGGCGGCGCTGCCAACCGGCTGAAGAACGATCTGGAGGCTGCGCTCGCCGTCAGACGCGAGGAGATTGAAGGGCGGAGGCTGGCGGCGATCGAGACGGGCCGGCTGGACGTGACGCTGCCCGGCCGCGCCAAACGCATCGGCCGCCTCCATCCGGTCACGCAAACGCTGCGCGACGTTCTCGCCGCTTTCGTCTCGATGGGGTTTTCCGTCGTCGAGGGGCCGGAGGTCGAGTCGGACTACTACAACTTCGAGGCGCTGCGGATAGCCAAAGACCACCCGGCGCGGGATACGATGGACACCCTCTACGTCGACATTACCCACGACGGCGAGTACGACGTGGTCATGCGCACGCACACGTCGCCGAACCAGGTGCGGGTGATGGAGAAGACGAAGCCGCCGATCCGGGTCGTCGTGCCCGGCCGCTGTTACCGGAACGAGGCCACCGACCCGACGCACGAGTGGATGCAGACGCAGGTCGAGGTGCTGGCCGTGGACGAGGGGATAGGCATGGCCGACCTCAAGGGCACGCTATTCCAGTTCGCCAAGCGGATCTTCGGGCAGGAGCGGAAGGTCCGGTTCCGCTGCGACTACTTCCCGTTTGTGGAGCCGGGCGCGGAGATGGCGATAGACTGCGCGATCTGCAAAGGGGCGGGCTGTCGGACCTGCGGCGGCGAAGGCTGGATCGAGATCTTGGGTTCAGGCATGGTGCACCCGGAGATCCTCGCCAACATGGGATACGACGCGCAGCGCTACACGGGGTTCGCGGCCGGCATGGGCATCGAGCGGATCTGCATGCTCCGCTACGGCATCGAGGATATCCGGCTGTTCTACGCCGACGACCTGCGCTTTCTTAAGCAGTTCTGAGAGCCCGATGAGAGTCTCCCTACGCTGGCTGGCTGAATACGTAGATATCGACCTCCCGCCGCGGGAACTCGCCCACAAGCTGACGATGGCCGGGAGCGCGGTCGACGCCGTTGAGCGCTCGGGCGGCGATTGGGAAGGAATATCGGTGGGTCTGGTGACGGCGGTCGCGCCGCACCCAAACGCCGACCGCCTGCGGCTGGCCACCGTCGAGCTCGGCGGCGGCGAGAAGATGACGGTCGTGTGCGGCGCGCCAAACGTGGCGGAGGGCCAGAAGATCGCCTTCGGGCGCGTCGGCGCGCATATCGTCGACCCCGGCACACGCGAGGTCGCGGTGCTCAAGCCGGCGCGCATCCGCGGCGTGGAGTCGGCAGGCATGGTGCTCTCGGAAAGGGAGTTGGGCATCTCCGACGAACACGTCGGCATTCTCGTGCTGGACGAAGCCGCCCCCATCGGGACACCCCTCCAGGAGTACATGGGCGATACCGTCTTCGACATCGCCGTGACGCCGAACCGGGCGGACTGCCTGTCGATGATCGGCATCGCGCGCGAGGTGGCGGCACTGACCGGCAAGACGGTGCGCTACCCCGACCTGACCTACCCGGAGGAGGGCCCCGCGATCGAAGGGCGGGTGGCCGTGGAGATAGCGGACGTCGACCTGTGCTCACGGTACGTGGCGACGCTGATCGACGACGTGAAGATCGGGCCATCACCGTCGTGGATGCAGGAGCGCCTCATCGCCGCCGGCCAGCGCCCGATCAGCAACATCGTCGACATCACGAACTACGTGATGCTCGAACTGGGGCAGCCGCTGCACGCCTTCGATTTCTCGCTTCTGGGCAAGTCGCGGATCATCGTCCGGCGCGGGCGGCAGGGGGAGCGGCTGACGACGCTCGACGGCCTCGACCACGAGCTGACGCCGGAGATGCTGGTCATCGCCGACGCCAACGAGGCGGTGGCGCTCGCCGGTGTCATGGGCGGCGCCAACAGCGAGGTGCGAGACGACACAAGGACGATCCTTCTCGAATCGGCGAACTTCAATCCGGCGAGCATCCGGCGCACGAGCGTCCGCCTGAAGGCGCGCAGCGAGGCGTCCAGCCGCTTCGAGAAGGCGCTGAGCCCGGAGCTGTCGATAGTGGCGGCGCGGCGGGCGACGAAGCTGATGGTCGAGCTGGCCGGCGGCAAGGCGGCCGCAGGCGTCGTCGATGCCTACCCGCGGAAGGCGGAGGCGGTCAGCATACAGATGCCACGAGAGCGCCTGAGGACCGTCCTCGGCCTCGACCTGCCAACGCCGCAGGTCTGCGCCGTGCTGGAGGGCCTGGAGTTCGGCTGCCGGTCGGAGGCGTCGGGCGAGTACGTCGTGGAGGTGCCCTACTGGCGCACCGACGTGCGCATTGCCGACGACGTCGCGGAGGAGGTGGCGCGCATCGTCGGCTACGACGCGCTGCCAATGACGAACCTGCGCGGCGAGATGCCGGAGCCGATAGCACAGCCCCTGCGCGACCTGCGCGAGCGCGCCCGCGACCTGCTGGCGGCGGCCGGGATGCAGGAGGTGATCAACTACTCGCTAACAACGATTGAGGCGCTGGGGCAGGTGATCGCGCCCGACGTTCTAGCGAAGCAAACGCCGCTGCGGGCCGCCAACCCGATCAGCAGCGACCACGAGTATCTGCGCACGAGCCTGCGCGCCAGCGTCCTCCAGGCTCTGGCGGCGAACCTGCGTTACGCGGAGGGCGAGGTGGCCCTGTTCGAGGCGGCACGCGCATACCTGCCACGGGGAACGGAGCTGCCGCTGGAGGAAGAGCACGTCACCGGCGTCGTCGGCGGGTACCACCTGGACCGCTGGGGGCATCCTGAGCCGGGGCCGGTCGATTTCTACGACGCGAAGGGATACGTCGAGGCGCTGCTCCGGGGACTGGGCGTCGAGGCCGCATTCGTCGAGGCGGAGGTGTTCGGCATGCTGCCGGGCCGGTCGGCGGAGGTGCAGGTGGAAGGTGAGACGATCGGCGTCGTTGGGCAGGCGCACCCACGGGCGACGGCCGCCTTCGACGTCGATGGGGACGCGTACGTGTTCGAGATCGTGCTGGACCGGCTGCTGCCGCTCGTGGGCGGGCCGCATCGCTACGAGCCGGTCTCGCGATTCCCGCCGGTGGTGCAGGACATCGCGCTGGTGGTGGACGAGGCGGTGACAGCGGGCCGCATCGAGGAGATCATCGGGAAGGCGCCGCTGGTGCGCGAGGTGCGGCTGTTCGATTTCTACACGGGCGAGCAGGTGGGCGCCGGTAAGAAGTCGCTGGCCTTCTCCGTCACGTATCAATCATCGGAGGACACACTGACGGACGAGGAGGTGGCGAGGGCGCAGCGCGGGATCGTGGAGCGGCTGAAGCTCGAGGTAGGCGCGACGCTCCGAGCTTAGACCGCAGCAGTCGGAGGATGGCAGAACCCCCGCCTAAAGGCGGGGGCATTATTTTGTCGCTGCGGGCGCCGGGCGAAGCGATGGGGTCAGGAGGCGGCGAGGGCGCTCTTGGCGGTGCCGACGAGGGAGGCGAAGGCGGCGCTATCGCGGACGGCGAGGTCGGCGAGCATCTTGCGATCAACCTGGACACCGGCCTTGGTCAGCCCGTCGATGAATCGACCGTAGGTGAGGCCTTCGGAGCGGGCGGCGGCGTTGATGCGCTGGATCCAGAGACGTCGGAACTGCCCCTTGCGGTCGCGGCGGTCGCGGTAGGAATAGTCGAGGGCGTGGAGGACGGACTCGTTGGCGCGGCGGAAGAGGCGGTGTCGCAGGCCGCGGTGGCCCTGCGCCATCGCGATGATCTTCTTGTGCCGGTGACTGGCGGTGACTCCGCGCTTAACCCGAGTCAAGTTCCTCTCCTTTGATCTACGCCGACAGCTTAGCCCCGGCCATAGGGAAGCAGCCGCTTCAGGTGCTTATGGCTGGCGGCGCTGACGGGGATCATCTCGCTGAGGTCGCCCTTCGCGCGCGTGGCCTTGCGACGGCGGAAATGGCTAATGTTTCCCTTGCGGCGCATGACTTTGCCGGTCCCGGTAATCTTGAAGCGGCGCTTGGCGCCCTTATGCGTCTTCAGCTTTGGCAATCTGCTTCTCCACCGCTACCTTTGGGCCGCTGTCCTCGCCGGGCGGCTTGGGATGCTTGAAGGCGGAAGGGGCCAGGATCATCGTCATAAAGCGCCCTTCCAGGGAGGCCGGCTTCTCGATGGCGGCGATCTCCCTTACCGCCTCATAGATTTGAACCAAAAGGTTCCGGCCGAGCTCGGGGTAGGTCACCTCGCGCCCGCGGAACATCACTGATACCTTGACCTTGTCGCCCTCACGGAGCAGCTTTTCGGTCACCCGCGCCTTGAGCAGCATGTCGTGAGGCGTGATCTTGGGTCGAAAACGCACCTGCCGGGTCACGACCTGGCGCTGGTGCTTGCGCGCCTCGCGCTCTCGCCGGGCCTGCTCGTACTTGAACTTGCCGTAATCGAGGACGCGACAGACGGGAGGTCTGACGTTGGGAGCGACCTCCACGAGGTCGGAGTCTTGCGCGCGCGCAAGCTCCAGGGCGCGAATCACGGGCATGACGCCCAGCTTTTCGCCGTTCGCTCCGATTACGAGAACTTCTGGGGCCCTTATGGCCTCATTGATACGGAGTTCGCGAACTATGCCGGTAACCTCACGGAGCGATCTTTAAAGGCAACATACCACGGTGATTCAATATAGCATGAGTTCTCAGGGCCGTCAACAGTTATGTGAGGTTGGGCCAAAGCCGCATCGCGGCCCGCGGGCAATGCGCTGCCGCCTCCGTCACCCGCCTGGGACTCGCGGGGTAGTGTCACCAATGTACTGAACGAGTACACAACCTTGACAAAGGAGAGCCAAGCCCTCTATCATGCCCCTGATACTGACCGGCTCCTTTCACTAAACGGAGAGGCGGTGGACGCGATTACCCAAATCTCACCCGCTGATCACGTCACGGTGATGGCATGACGACCGCCACCAGGCGGTCTGTCGCTTCTATTGAGCGACGGTCTGAGCGGACCTTCGAGGGCACGATGGCGGATTGGAACCTGTTGGAAAAGCGGCTCAGCCTCAAGTTTCGCAACCCTCCGCTTCTCCAGCAAGCCCTCGTCCACCGCTCCTACCTGAACGAGATGCCGGAGTCCGGTCTCGAATCCAACGAGCGCCTGGAGTTCCTCGGCGACGCCGTGCTCGGTCTCGTGGTCGGCAGCAAGCTATACGACGACTATCCCGAGCACTCGGAAGGGCAGCTCACCGAGCTTCGCGTGGCGCTCGTCCGCCGCGAGACCCTGGCGCGGGTGGCGAAGAGCCTGTCGTTGGGCGACTACCTGTTCCTCGGTCGCGGCGAGGAGTCCGCCGGCGGCCGGGGCCGCGTATCGAACCTGTCTGCGGCCTATGAAGCCGTCGTCGGCGCTGTATTTGTCGACGGCGGGATGGACAAGGCACGCCGTTTCATCGTCCGGTCGCTCACCTCTGAGCTCGCCGCCCTCCCCAAAGGGAAAAACATCCCGGCCGACCCGAAGTCGCGGCTGCAGGAGCTATTGCAGGCCCGCTTCCAGAGGGCGCCCGTCTACCGGGTCGTCCGCGACGAGGGTCCTGACCATTCGAAAGTGTTCACCGTTCAGGTCTGGGGTGGCAGGAAGGCCTTGGGCGTCGGACAGGGAAAGAGCAAACAGCAGGCCGAAAAAGAAGCGGCCCGCCAGGCGCTGGATAAGCTAGAGGGCAAAGCTGAACGCAAGAAGAAGACGACTGGCACCAATAGCTAATATCGCTCCTGGGACAACCTGATGTACCTTAAACGGTTGGAACTGCAGGGATTCAAGAGCTTTGCAGGCCACACCGTCTTCCAGCTCGGGCCCGGCATAACCGGGGTCGTCGGCCCCAACGGCGTCGGCAAGAGCAACGTCGCCGACGCCATCCGCTGGGTCATGGGCGAACAGAGCGCCCGTACCGTGCGCGCGCGGCGGCTGGAAGACGTCATCTTCTCCGGCAGCAGCAACCGGTCTCCTGTCGGCATGGCCGAGGTTAGCCTCGTCCTCGACAACAGTGACGGCTGGCTGCCTATCGATTTCCAGGAGGTCGTCGTCAGCCGCCGCGCCTACCGCGACGGCCAGAGCGAGTACCTGATCAACCGCAACCGTGTGCGCCTCCGCGACGTCAACGACCTCTTTCTCCATTCTCAGCTAGGCCAGGGCGGCTACGCCTTCATCGGGCAGGGCCTCGTCGAAGAGGTTCTCAGCCTTCGCCCCGAAGAGCGACGCGGCCTTGTCGAAGAGGCGGCCGACGTCCGCCGCTACCGCGTCAAGCTCGATGAGGCGCGCGCCCGCCTGATCGCCACCCGCGACAACCTGGAGCGCGTCGACCTCCTCCTCTCCGAGATCTCGCCCAACCTGGCCCGCCTCGAGCGCCAGGCCGAGCGCGCTTCCGCCCACGCCCGCCTCAGCCGCGAGCTGGCGCAGGCGCTCCAGGCCTGGTACGGCCACCACTGGCGCGACGCGCAGGACACCCTCACCGCCGCCCTCGCCGCCTACGACCAGCGTCAGGAAGAGTTCCGCCAGGCGGAGGCGCAGATCCAGGCCTGCAGCGAAGGCGGCGAAGCCCTGCGCAAAGCCATCGAGGAGCGACGGCGCGACATCGCCCAGCGTGGCTCCGCCGAGCGCGACCTCGCCGAGGCCGTGCGCCGCCTCGAGCACCAGTGCGCCCTCGACGAAGAGCGCCAACGCCTGCTGGCCGAGCGCGGCCTGGAGCTGCGTTCGGACATCGAAAGCTTGGACGCGGAGCGACACCGACAGTCTGAGATCGAGGTCGCTTCCGACGAGCGTGAGTCGGGCCTTGACGAGGAGCTGGAGAAGCGCCGCGCCGAGGCCATCGCCCGTCGCCAGGAGCTCGCCGAGGCGGAGAAGGAGCGCGCCGAGCTGCGCACCGGCGTCGTCGAGGCGGAAGAGCAGGCCATCCGCGCCCGCAACGTCGTCAAGGAGATCGAGGCGCGGCTCGACCGTGTGCGCAAGACGGAGGAGGGCCTCGCCCAGGAGATCGACGAGCTCAAGAGCCGCCGCAAGGACAGCCTGAGGCGGCTGGCCGCGCTCGCCCAGGACTACCGCGTCCACCACGAAGAGAAGTCCCGCATCGAGAGCGAGCTGGCGGCCGTCGCCGACGGCCAGGGCGCCCTCAACCAGCGCATCACCGACGCCCGCGCCGCCCTCGCCCGCGCCGAAGAGTCCGTCCCCGAAGTCCAGGCCGTCCTCCAGCGGGCCAAGGCGCGCCTCGACATCCTGGGCCGCGTCCAGGACCTCCACGAGGGCTTCGACGAGGCCACCCGCACCCTGCTCGTCGCCGCCGGCCAGGTCGCGCCGCCCGAGGGGGAAGAAGACGACTACCCTGACCAGGGCAGCCTGATGGGCGTCGTCGGCGTGCTCGCGCGGCTCATCCACGTCACCCCCGGCGTCGAGAAGGCCATCGAGGCCGCCTTCGCCGACAGCCTGCAATCGATCATCCTTGAGACTCACTCCGACGCCCTGGCCGCCATCCAGTTGCTCATGGAGTACAAGCACGGCCGCGTCACCCTCTACTCGATGGACAGCCTGACGCCCTCGCGCTCCGTCGTCCTCATGAAGGAGAAGGGCATCATCGGTGTCGCCTCCGACCTCGTGAGCTGCGAGACCCGCTTCCGCCCCCTGATCGAGACGCTCCTCGGACGCACCATCGTCGTCGAGAACCTGATCATCGGCCACAGGGTGATCAAGCGGGGCATGGGCAACGTCGTCACCCTCGACGGCGAGCTCCTGCGACCCACCGGCTCCATCACCAGCGGCAGCTCTCGCAGCATGGGCGCCCTCGTCTCACGGGAGAGCGAGCTCCGCCATCTGCCGGCCCAGATCTCGCAGCTCGAATCCGCCCTCAAGGAGTCGCAGTCGGAGATCGCCGCCCAGCGGCAGACCCTGAAGGACTGCGACGCCGCCCTCACCGACCACGCCCAGCGACAGCAGCGGCTGTGGCAGGAGCGTGCCGGCCTTGAGCAGTCGGCAATCGAGCACAGCGCTCACCTGGCGCTGTTGAGCGGACAGATGCGTGAGCTGCGCCATCAGGAGGGTCGCAGCGCCCAGACCGTCAGGCAGCTCCTCGACGAGCGGCGCGGCCTTGAGCGCGAGCGCGACTCCCTTCTCGGCGAGGCGCAGGCGGCGGTCGAGGCCGCCGGCCGGCACGCCGAGACCGTCGCTGCCGTCGCCGCGCGCCTGCCGGAGCTGACCGAGGCGCTGACCCAGGCTACCGCCGCCCTCGCCGCCGTCGAAGGGGAGCGCCAGGCGCTCGACATACGCGGCGAGGAGCGCGAGAAGGCGCTCGCCCGCGTCGAGGCGCAGCTAGCCCACAAACAGGAGCAACTGGCGGAGCTCGACCGGCAATCGTCCGCCGCCGCCGCCCGCTTCGACGAGGCGCAGGCGTCGCTCGCCGACGTCCGTGCCCGCTGGTCCGACCTCACCCGCGTCCAGGGCCCCGGCGAGGAAGAGCTCGTGCAGCTTGAGTCGCGGGAGAAGAGCCTGCGGAGCGAGATGGACGTCGCCCTCTCGCGCCGACGCGAGGCGGAGATCGGCCTCATCGAGGCCCAGACGGAGGTCGCGCGCAAGACCGACGAGCTGAACGCCCTGCGTGAGGGCATGGAAGCGGAAGGCCTCGTGCCCACCGAGACCGGCGACGTCGTCCCCGTGTCGGCGGCCGGCCAGGAGCTGCCGCACTGGCTGACCAGCGGCGGCGTGCTCGGCGAGCCCGAAGACCGACTGCCGCCCATCGCCGGCGGTTCCGCCATCGACCCCGTCGCCCTCAAGGAGCAGATCAGCCAGCTCCGCGCCCGCATCCGCTCCCTCGGCCCCGTCGACGCCCAGGCGCCGGCCGACTACGCCGAGAGCAGGCAGCGCTACGACTTTCTTTCCGGCCAGATGGAGGACCTGCGGCTTGCGGACACCTCGCTTCAGGAGGCCATCGGCGAGTTGGAGGAGCGCATCGAAGAGCGCTTTGCTGCCGCCTTCCAGCAGGTCGACGAGCAGTTCCAGAAGTACTTCGCCACCTTCTTCGGCGGAGGCACCGCCCGTCTCGTCGCCACCCAGGCCAAAGACGGCGCGGAGTCGGGCATCGAGATCATGGCGCAGCCGCCGGGCAAGCGCGTCGCCAACCTGTCGATGCTATCGGGCGGCGAAAGAGCGCTGACCGCCGTGTCGCTGCTCTTCGCCCTCTTGCAGACGCGGCCCTCGCCCTTCTGCGTCCTCGACGAAGTCGACGCCATGCTCGACGAGTCGAACGTCGGGCGCTTCACGGAGGCGGTCAAGCAGCTTGCCGAAGCGAGCCAGTTCATCGTCGTCACCCACAACCGGCGGACCATCGAGATGGCCGACCACATCTACGGCGTCTCGATGGGCAAGGACATGACCTCCAGCATCCTCTCCCTGCGCCTCAGCGACCTCGCCACCGCGCCCTAGCGCCCGCCCTCGCGTCGCCGTCCTCCAGGAGGGGAACGCGAATGCCAAACGAGAGGCGGCACCGGCGCACCGAGCTAGGCGTAGGGAAAGCGCAGTGAAAGCGTAGGGCAAGCGTCAAGCAGCGAGGCGGCTGGACCACTAGACTCACAACATCGGCTGATTGATGCGATGAACCTAACCAGGAGGTGCACAATGTGCGCTCGGCACGCTTTTCGGCTGCTCCTTATCGTGCTGACGGGAGTGTTCGCCCTCCCGCTCGGGGCCAGTGTTGTGGCCCCGCCAGGGTCCGCATCCGCCCGCGCTGTCGACGGTGGCCCCGCCGTCATTGCCACCGTGGACGTTAGCAGTCTCCCCCACGGCGTGGCCGTCAACCCCAGCACGAACCGCATCTTCGTGGCGAACGGCCTAGGCAACAACGTCTCCGTCATCGACGGCGCCGGCAACACAGTGGTCGCCACCGTAGCGGT
>JBEKDP010000003.1:0-17216 GCA_050014295.1 Dehalococcoidia bacterium
ATCGAGCGGCTGAACCCGACCATCAACGCCGTCATCACGCCGATGTTCGATCTGGCCCGCCAGGCGGCTTCCGGGCCCCTGCCCGATGGCCCGTTCACGGGCGTGCCTTTCCTCCTGAAGGACCTGATGGCCGCCTATGCGGGCGTTCGCTTCGCCTGGGGCTCCGCCTTTCTCCGCGACTTCGTTGTGGACCACGATAGCGAACTGGTGACGCGGCACAAGCGAGCGGGGCTGATCGTCCTGGGAAAGACGAACACGCCGGAGTTCGGCATCGTGCCGACTACCGAGCCCCATTTCTTCGGGCCCACCCGCAACCCTTGGAACACCGCGCACAGCTCGGGTGGCTCCAGCGGCGGCTCGGCGGCTGCCGTAGCCTGCGGCATGGTCGCGATGGCGCACGGCAACGACGGCGGCGGCTCGATCCGGATCCCAGCGTCCTGTTGCGGCCTATTCGGGCTGAAGCCGACACGCGCTCGCAATCCGCTCGGTCCGGATGCCGGCGACGTGATGGGCGGCCTCGTTGTCGAGCACGCCATCACCCGCTCTGTCCGTGATAGCGCCGCCCTTCTCGACGCGACCTGCGGCCCGGATATCGGCGATCCGTATTGGGCGCCGCCGCCGGCCAGGCCGTTCTTGCAGGAGGTGGGCGCCGATCCCGGGAAGCTGCGGATCGGCTTCACCAGCCAGTCGGGCACCGGCACGCCGGTCCATGCCGACTGCGTCGCGGCAGTGCAGGACGCGGCAAAGCTCTGCGCAGACCTCGGACATCATGTTGAGGAGACGACTCCCACGATCGGCGGCGATATGATCACGCAGGCCTTCATGGTTGTCTACGCGGCGGGATGCGCCATGAGTGTGGACTCGCTTGCGCTGCTCACCGGCCGCACACCCACCCCCGACGACGTCGAGCCACTCACCTGGGCATTGGCCGAGATGGCGCGCCAGCAGACGGCTCCCAACTACCTGCTATCGGTGGCTATCCTGCAGCGCATCTCACGCGAGATCGCCAAGATGCTCGTGGACTACGACGTCCTGCTGACGCCGACGCTGGCGGAGCCGCCGCTGCTGTTGGGAACGCTGGAGTCGCCGCCGGATAACCCGCTGTACGGGCTGATCCGCGCGGCGTCGTACGTGCCGTTCCCGCCCATCTGCAACGTCACGGGGCAGCCGGCGATGTCGGTCCCCCTCTACTGGAACGGCGATGGGCTTCCCATCGGCGCGCACTTTATCGGCCGCTTCGGCGACGAGGCGACGCTGTTCCGCCTGGCGGCGCAACTCGAGCAGGCGCGGCCGTGGGCAAACCGCCGCCCGCCGGTCTGGGGCTGAGCGAGGGGATGCCTCGAGGCAGGTGGTGTTTGCCAGCCCAAGGCGTCCGCCCGGTCGCAGCCAGCAGCCGCGCGGGGTGGGCTCTCGCCTGATCGGCGGCACCGGCTCTTCTAGAATCACCACTCCCCTCCTGTACATACGTGTGGGGGCGTTCATCCATCGAGGTTAGCAATGAGGAAAACGCGCATCTGTGAGCTTTTGGGAATCGAGTACCCGATCGTTCAGGGGGCGATGAGCTGGATCGCCAACGGCGAGCTGGCGGCCGCCGTGTCGGAGGCGGGAGGTCTGGGCATCATTGGGCGCAACGCCGCCTGGGACGGTCGCGGCGAGTGGACCGACAACCTGCGGCGCCAGATCCGGATCGCGAAGGAGCGCACGACCAAGCCATTCGGCGTGAACATCGTGGTGCTCGATCCGCGAGTCCAAGACGTGGCCGATCTGGTGGCGGAGGAGAAGGTTCCCGTTGTAACCACGTCGGCGGGAAATCCGGCCGTGCTGACTCGCTTCTTGAAGGAAAAGGGGATCAAAGTGCTGCACGTCGTCGCGTCCTGCCGTCACGCCGTAGGCGCGGAGAAGGCGGGCGTGGATGCGGTGGTTGCTGAGGGCTACGAGGCGGGCGGCCACGACGGGATGGACGAACTGCCGACCTTCGTGCTCGTCCCGCAGGTGGTGGACGCCGTCAAGGTGCCGGTGGTGGCCGCCGGCGGCATCGCGGACGGGCGTGGCTTCGTCGCGGCGCTGGCGCTCGGCGCGGAGGGGGTGCAGATCGGCACCCGCTTCATCGCCACGACGGAGTGCTGCGCCCATCCCGCCTTCAAGCAGGCTGTACTCGAAGCGCTGGATACGAGCACGACGGTGACCGGACGCAAGATCGGGCCGACGCGGGGCATCAAGAACGCCTTCACGGCCAAGCTGACGGAGATGGAGTTCGCCGGCGCGTCGGCGGAGCAGCTAGAGGAGTTCATTGGCATCGGCCGCTCGCCGGCCGGCCAGTTGCGCGGCGACCTGGAGGAAGGCGAGCTCTACTGCGGCGCCATCGCGGGGCTGGTAACCGAAATCGTGAGCGCCGGCGAGGTGGTGCGCCGTATCGTTGAGGACGCAGAGCGAGTTCTTGCTTCTCTGCACTAAACGGACCGCGGACGTCGGGCTAGCAGCGCCGCTCGGGTTACTCTTCTCCCGCCTCCGGCGGCTCCGCGTGGACGACGATGCGTCCGAGGTTGGGGATCATCTCGCGAAGGCGTTTCTCAAGGCGTTCGCTTCGCTTGTGGGCTTCGATAACCGAGACGTCGGGCCGCACGAGGATGTGCAGGGATACGTGCCATTCGCCGTCGGCGAGCCACACTTCTATGCGATGGGCGCCCAGCGCCTGGCTCTTTGCCACCGCTTCCACGTGCCGCCGGACAGCCTCGACATCGCCGGCGTCCACCGCGGCGGGGCGCATCTCCTCGGCCGGCTCGATGTGACTGTTGACATTCGCGAGCTCCGGGGCTTCTTGCTTCACCGCTGACTCGAACTCGGTCACCAACTGATGCGCTTCACGAAGAGTCAGCGATCCAGGCACCTCGACGTGGAGCTCGAGGCTGAGGGCGCCCGCCATGTTGTGAAGCCGCAACCCGTGCGCCCGGAGCCCGCGCGCGGCGGCAGCCGCCGAGACGTTGTCGGCGAGAGTCTCCCCCACTTCGACGATCGGGTCCACATGGACTACGACATCGGAACGAGGCACGACCGAGCGCACCGCCTCGGCCACAGTCTCCGCGATCGCGTGCGCCCGCTCGAAGTGGACGCGCCGACCAACGGCGATAGTCAGGTCGACGAAGGAGGCGGAACCGCTGCG
This sequence comes from Dehalococcoidia bacterium, assembly GCA_050014295.1. GTDB lineage: Bacteria > Chloroflexota > Dehalococcoidia > DSTF01 > JALHUB01 > JBEKDP01. Next base: position 3,161 of record JBEKDP010000003.1, read on the forward strand.
CCGCACGCGCGTCTGGCGAACCTCACGAACGCCCGGGACCCGCGCCGCTGTCTCGCTGATCCGTTCCGCCAGCCCCTCCGGCGCAACGTCGAGAAGGGCGGAGACGGCCGCCCAGCCGAGGCGGACGCTGACCGTAATGACGATGAGGGCGACACCAAGACCAGCGACAGCGTCGGCCCGCTCCAGGGCCGGAACGTCGAACATGACCGCCAGTCGCACGAGCACTAGCCCACCGAAGACGACGATGGAGCTCAGGATATCGGTGCTGAAGTGGAGGGCGTCGGCCTGCAGCGCCTGACTGTCGTATCGCTTGGCGGCGCGCGCCAGCGCCCGGGAACGGCCGAAGTCGACGACAATGGACGTCAGGACTACGCCGAACGCCCAGAGGTTCGCATCGACATCGTGGACCCCGCCGGTGAGCCGGCGCACTGCCTCGAAGATGATCCAGACGCAGGTGACCAGCAGAATCGCAGTCTCACCGAGGGCACCCAGGTTCTCCGCTTTTCCGTAGCCGTATGGATGCACCCGGTCGGCCGGCCGGCCGGAGACGCGGACGACGAAGAACGTGATTATGGCCGCCAACAGGTCGAGACCGGAATGCGCAGCCTCGGAGAGGATACCGAGGCTGCCGGTACTGACGCCGACGACGAGCTTGAGGCTGGTTAGGAGGACGGCCGCCCCAACGGAGGACAGGGCGACGATCTGTTTGTCGCGGGCACCCTCGTCGAGCGACGCGGTCGTAGCGGTTGGCATCGTGGGCCGGGGTTGAGGCGGGTTCGCTCCAGACACGAGGCCATCTTAGCAGCCGCCGCCGGGGCCGTCCACGCGACAATTACGGGACGGTGCGACGATCCAATCCCGGCACACGCAAGGCATAGCGACGGCTTGTCGCTTACCAGCTGTCAGCCGCGATCAGCAGCCTTCGGCGCGGCCCTCGAAGACCGCTACCTGATAGATCTTGCCGTCCTTCGCGATGGCAATCCCCGTACCCATGCGCGTGAAGCACTGATTGGTGATCACGCTGAAATGGGCCGGACTGCCACGCCACATCGTCAGAGTCGCGGCCACGGTTTGATCGACCGGGTATGTGTTCCAGGCAATGACCTCACCGACCCAGGCCGCGGTGATCCCGTCTTTGTTGTACAGACAGCGGACGTCGCAGCCGTCGGGCGGCACGTGGCTGAAGTAGTTGTTCTGCGCCATGTCCTCCGCCCGCTCCCGCGCGACCATCGACAGGCTGGCGTCGATCGTCAGCGGCCCAAGCCCGTTCGCTGCCCGCATTTGGTTCAGGCCGGTCCCAAGGTTCATCTCCATCACCTGCTGCTGGGTGCAGGCGACGGCGGCCGACGCGAGGATTATGACCGTCAGGACCAGAAGGGCGACCCGCCCAGCGGAAGCAGACATGCACAGCGCGCTGTCGCGATTGCGGGACGGCTGGGCTCCAGCGCGGCCGGCTTCACTCACCGCATCAGAGAAAGCTGTGGCTTTCACCTCTCACCCTACCATTCTCCGACCTGTGCCCTAATCTAACCGAGCATCCAGGTCAATGTCCAGTAGATAATCGACACAATCGCCATAACCCGAAGGGCAGAGGCCACCTGAGCCACCCGCGCCGCCAGTCTCCTCTTCGCACGCTGCATACGCGCAGTTGACAAGCGCATCGGTGGTGGTATGATCGCCGCGTCGACGGCTCACAGTTGATTGTCGCCCGCTGATCGGCCCTCGTAGGCGGGCAGGTATTGCGGTGCGCGTTCTCTCCTGGACACAGGCCACAAGAATCATTGCCGGGTTGCTTGCGCTCGGGGTGCTAACGGCTGCAATGGGAGGAGCCGCCGGCAGACTCCAGCCCACCTTGTGCATTGGAGGCGCCGACGCTACGTTCAGCCGGGCCGCAGATTCATCCGCGACTGCTGGGCCGCCCGGGCGATTGAGCGCGCCACCGCTCCAGGCGCAGGGCTGGAGAGCCAAGGATTTCGTCATCATCGGGGCGGCGGCAGGATTCGTGCTGCTGCTGGGCGCGGGTGCCTGGGTGGTGAGAAGGCGAGGCGGCGGCTGGCGCGAGGATTAGCACGCGCCAGCCCGGGGTCTACACAATCCTTACCGTCGGCATGGCGTTGCAGTTTCGTCCGTTGCCGCTACCGGCCGGCACGACAAGAGGCGACGCTGGACTACCGACCGACGCACGTTGGTTCAGTCACACGCCGCCTGTACGCCCCGTTGCTCCGACCCAGTCGTTCCGAGGCGGGCCTCCCGGCCCAAGTCAGTAACCTGTGGCTGCCTGTGTGACCTTGCCGGTCGTATCGCAAGTATAGGTACCTTTGGTAACCGAGCCGCGCATGTAGTTGGGATACAGGCCGAAGCCTCCGGCGGCAGTCGACATGTCGGTGGTGGCAGTCGTGATAGCCGTGGTGGTCGCCAAGCCAGTGGCGGCCATCTTGGCGTCCACTGCGGTCTGGACAATGGTCGTCTCTGCGCTCGCAGCCGTCTGCTGGCTGCTGCCCAAGAGCCCCGTGAAGTTCGGCAGCACCACAGCGACGAGTACGGCCAAAATCGCCAGCACGATCAGCAGCTCGACAAGCGTGAAGCCTTGCTCACCGCTCCCTTTTCTGACACCCTTGGTTGTCCCTGTCATTTAGTCACTCCCCTTATGCAATCGGGCTGAGATCCAATGAGGATAGCCTCTTCTGCAAGTGTCGGCGCCGGACTGGTCAACAGACGCGCGTTGGCTCAGTCACACGCCGCCTGTACGCCCTATTGCTGCGACCTACTCGTTTCGAGGCGGGCCTCCCGGCCCAAATCAGTAGCCTGTGGCCACCTGCGTGACCTTGCCCGTAGTGTCGCACGTGTAGGTACCCTTGGTCGCCGAGCCGCGCATGTAGGTCGGGTACAGACCGAAGCCTCCTGCGGTGGTCGACATGTCGGTGGTGGCGGTCGTAATGGCCGTGGTGGTCGCCAGACTCTGGGCTGCCATCTTGGCGTCCACTGCGGTCTGGACAATGGTCTTCTCTGCGCTCGCAGCCGTCGTCTGGCTGCCGCCCAACAGTCCGGTGAAGTTCGGCAGCACCACAGCGACGAGCACCGCCAGAATCGCCAGCACGATCAGCAGCTCGACGAGCGTGAAGCCTTGCTCACCGCTCCCTTTTCTGACACCCTTCGTTGTCCCTGTCATCTAGTCACTCCCCTTATGCAATCGGGCTGAGATTCAAAGCGAGGATAGCCTCTTCTGCAAGTGTCGGCGCCGGAACGTGAGGCTGTATCTGCCGTGGGGTAGATGTCGACGCGCTTGGTGCACTCGTAGCCATTTCCATGAGCGGATGGTAGGCTCGAAGGCGTCAGCGAAGATAGCCGGTATCAGGGTGGAAGCGGTCGTTTGACACGGACAATGTGCGAAACAAATCGTGCTGCCAGCGCGTTTATTTGGTGTAGGGTCTTGACAAACGGGGATCAGAGTGTATAATGGCGACACTGGTGGTCTATCTATATATCCCCGCCCAGCGGTTTCCCCGCCGTTCGGAGGTGGTTGGGTTCAGGAGACGGATCTCCTCGTTAACGATTGCTTATCCTGTCCGATCTCCATCCGTCGGGTAACTGAGGGGCTTATGTCAAGCGCCTACTCAGTCCGGCGGCGGCACTGGTGGCAACAGAAATGAAGGGGGACGCGTGATGAGAATGAAAGAGCAAGACCCGAGACACGTCCACGGGCTGGCGGGAGTCCGTGTCAGAGCGGCCGTTGCGTTCGTTGTCGGTTGCGCCATGATTGCCGGCATGATGCTTTCGTCTACATCGGGGCAGGCGGCGGAGCTCCACGGCATCAGCTTCCTAAAGGGGTGCAACAGCCCAACGGTTGTGGGACAACCGTACATTTGCACGTTCCAGGCCCAAAACACTGTCGACACGGCACATGACACCTTGACGATCACGTCGGTGGTGGATATTGTGCACGCCTTTGCTGGTGACGTCACTTCGACTAATCTGTTGCCGACTCCGACGACTCTCACATTGGGTGGGGGAGCAACCTGCAACGTTGGGCAGACACTCTGTACCCTCCCGTTCGGCGCTTCCGTCTCCCTTACTATCAGCTACTACAATGTTGCTCCCGGTGATCCGAACCCGCTAACCGACACAGCGACATTGACCTGGCAGGACACTTGCGATCAAAGCCCTCAACCTTCGAACTGTCCCCTAGGTCAAACCCTGCACACTCAAGCTGGTTCCCAGTCGGAGGTGCAGACACCGACGCCGACGCCAACCAACACACCCACGGCAACGCCGACTGCCACGCCTACTAAGCCTGTGGGCGTTGGTGGCTCGGTCAAGCTTCCGCCCGCCGCTATCACTGATGAGTCTGGCGCGTCGGGCTCCGGCTGGCCGGTCGCGGCCTATCTAGCGCTGGCAGGCGGCGCGGCAGGTGCAATCCTAGCTATTTCCGTCGGCGGATGGTATGCTAGGAGGCGCTGGCTAGTGTAGCTGCCGCCAGGGCGGAGATGATTTTTGACACGCGGCAAAACAAATAAGCAGCGCCGTCGTTCTTCAGACAAGACAAGCGGGCTCCGTCAAGATAAGGGCGGAGCCCGTCGCTTTAGGACAGCGGCGGTCGTTGGCGCCGTCGCCGTCTTTGCGTTCGTCGCCGCGCTGGCTACGGTCCTGACGCTGAATCTAGGATCAGGCGCGCCCGCCGTCCCCAAGGCCGCCATCGTCGACCAGTTGAGCTCCAGAGAGCCCAATCCGTCCTTCGTTCAAAGCGCGACAGCAACGCTGGAGCAGGCTGGGTACGTCGTCGACTACTACGGCGGCGATCAGGTCACTGTGGACTTCTACCGCGACCTGCCGACCCATGGGTACAAGCTGGTCATCGTGCGAGGCCATTCCGCCGTTCCTAGGAAAGACCTGGCCCTTCCCGCAGACGTTCCCCAGGACGTTCTCCAGCGTGTCCTGAACACCGTCGGCGACGACGCGCTTCTGTTCACCTCCGAGCCGTACAGTGAGACGGCCCATGTCGACGAGCAGAAGGCGCTCCGCCTGTTTCCCGTCGTCTATGCCGGAGACCAAGCCAGCGATTCCTACTTCGCGATAACCGCAGGCTTCATCACGTCGAGCATGAAAGGGAAGTTCGACGGCACGACGGTCATCCTGATGGGTTGCAGCAGTCTGTCGTCCGACCGTACGGCCGCCGCCTTCGTCGGTAAGGGCGCGAAGGCAGTCGTTGGTTGGAGCGATATGGTTACCTCGTCGCACACCGACGGGACGACGGAGCGTTTGCTCGAGCACCTGCTCACCGACAAGCTGGACGCGCAAGAGGCCGTATCGAGGACTGCCGCCGAGGTGGGACCGGACCCATCTTACGGCAGCACCCTGCTGGTGTACCCGTCGATAGCCGCAGCCTCGTTGATCCGCTAGCTAGTGGTCCTGTGGCGGCGACAGCAGAGCAGACATGCTCGGCGGTGTGAAGGTCGCACGGTACTGGACATCGACGGGCGCCTCGGGAAGGAGCGGCACCAATTGGGGCGCCACCGGGTTGAAATGAGTAGTCTCACCTAGAATGGCTTCAGTAGAGGACGGTGTCCCGTATGAAGATTCTTTCATTGTGGGTAGCCTTGGGATTGGCGGCGCTGCTGTTCATCGCATGCAGCAGCAATAGTCAGAAGACAGAATCAACGGCTCAACCGACAAGGACGGGCCAGCCAACCAGCAGCGTGAACCCTGTGACGGCCGCACCGACCGCTGGCCTAACCGCCGCCCCAATCGAGCAGTCAGCACCCCCCAGCCAGAAGCAGATTGGCGACCTGCTCGTCACGGTCAATGGGGCCAGCCTCTACACCGATGACAGCTTCCCCGCTGCCCCGGGTACCTACTATGTTGCCGTCGACATCACCACCAAGAACACCGGCGACCAGGACTACTTGTTGAACATCCTTGACTTCCACCTCAAGGATAGCGACGGCAATACCCACGATCCGGCCATGACCAAGGGCCCCGAGCCGCAGATTGGCTCCTACGACAACATAGTTCCCGGCCAGGTGGAGCGCGGCTTCATCGTCTTCCCGCTTGGCGACGGCAGCGACCCGGCTGAGCTTGACTACGCGTCGTCCTCCGGGAACACCGGCACGATACCCGTCCCCAAGCCGTCGCCTTGAGGTAGGCTCACGGACATCGCCTCGGCTGTCCGGGCTTTGTGATCGTCGGCACGCCTGTGCCGTGGCTTCGGCATCTCAGGACTTCTCTCGCCGCGGACCTCGCTTCCAAGGAAACGGCCCAGCCACGGGTGGCCCGCGACGGATTGCGAGGCTATAATGCTCGCGGATAAATGAACGCGTACCTCTTCATCGCCGGTGTGCTGCTTCCTTTCACTCTGCTGACCTCCACATGCAGCGGCGAGGGCGTCTCTCCTCAGACGCCGACGCCGCAGCCGGCGGGAAGCGTGGAGGTCCTCGATTCTCTTCCGCACGCGGGCAACGCCTGGACGGAAGGCCTGCAGGTCAGCGATGGCATTCTCTGGGAGAGCACCGGGCTCTACGGCAAGTCGCAGGTGCGGGGGCTGGACACGACCACAGGCGCCGTGCTCTGGTCGGTGCCCAACGACAAGAGCATCTTCAACGAGGGACTGGTGAGGGCCTTTGGGAAGACCTACGTCCTCTCGTACAAGGAGGGCGAAGCATTCCTGTTCGAGCGCGGCGCCGCCCAGCCGTACGCGTTGTTCGCCCGCTACGACGGTGAAGGCTGGGGATTGACGGCAACCGACCGCTGGCTGGTGAACTCGAACGGAAGCCCCACGCTCTATTACCGCGACCCGAAGACGTTCGCCATCACGAAAGAGGTCACTATCGAGTACGACGGCGAGCCCGTCACCAACCTCAACGAGCTGGAGTTCGACGGGACGTACATCTGGGCAAACCAGTGGCAGTCGCCTTACGTGTACCGGATACGTGAGGACGATCCGTCTCAGGTGACGCGTTTCACCCTACCAGCGGAGCTTTGCCCGGAGGGCACTCCCAACGGCATCGCTTGGGATGAGGAAGAGAACTCTTTCTTCCTTACCGGCCAGGCCTGTGCGCGCATCTGGAGGGTGCGCTTCCACTAGGTCGAACGCACTTGAAAAAGCAGCCCAGATATGAGACAGTTGGCCTAGAGACAGCCTCGGGTCGGAAGCAGCGGCGGCCCTCAGCTTGAGTTGTATCGCAGAAAGGGCAGGGAATGTCTTTTCTCGGCCTCATTCCCCGCAACGTTCTCACTCGTAAAGTACGTTCGTCGTTGACCGGCATAGCCGTCGCCATCGCCATCATGATGGTGGTAGCGATGGGCGTCCTCACGCACAGTCTCCGGCAGACGGCGATCTCCGTGCTGCAGACCGGGAAGGCCGACTTCTCGATCGCCCAGAAGGGCGTCTCCGATGTCCTCTACAGCTCACTCGATGAAACCCAGGTCAATCGCATCGCCGCGTATCCGCAAATCGACCACATCGTCGGGGTGCTGGTTGCGGCGGTCGCGCTCGATTCGCAGCACCCCTTCTTCCTCGAGCTCGGAATACCACCGGACGAGCTCTCTAACTTCGGGGTGCAAATCGTCGACGGCCGGCCCTACACTGCGAATGCCACGGATGAGATAATGCTCGGATATCGCGCCTCGTCCGACCTGAACAAAACGGTAGGTGACATGATTACCATCGATACAGACACTTACCGGATCGTCGGCATCTTCTCTACTGGCCAGGTCTTCGGCGACGAGGCGTCGATGCTGCCCCTGACCCAGCTACAGACGACCGAGCGCAAGCCGGGTGAGGTGACGCTCATCTTCGTCACCGTGAAGCCCGGCACGAACATCCCTGCCCTGCGGTCGCAGATCGAGCACGACAATCCGGGGCTGGCGACGGTTCAGTCGGTGTCGGAGTTTGGGCGTGTGGACCGTAACCTGAGCCTGATCAGCGCGGCGAACGAAGGGGTCTCGGTGCTGGCACTGTTCATGGGCGCCGTCGGCGTCATGAACACCATGCTCATGTCGGTATTCGAACGGACGCGCGAGTTCGGCATATTGCGCGCGGTCGGCTGGTCACGAACCCGCCTGGTGGTGATGGTAATGGGCGAGGCCCTCGTCATTGCGCTGGCCGGCGCCGTTGTCGGCACCGGCCTCGGCTACGTGGCGATCAAGGTTATCGAGCAGCTGCCCCAAGTGCTCGGTTTCTTCCATCCCGAGTATACAGCTGCGGTTTTCGGGCGAGCGCTAGGCGTGGCGGTAGGCATGGCCTTCCTCGGCGCTCTCTATCCGGCGATACGGGCAGCGCTGCTGGAGCCCCTCGAGGCACTGCGACATGAGTAGCGGGAACGGCAGCAGCGAGGCCCCTGCGATTCAGGTGATCGACGTTGTCAAACTATTCGATGGCGTCGTGCATGCCCTCGACGGCCTGACCCTAACAGTAGACCATGGCGAGTTCGTGGCGCTGATGGGGCCGTCCGGCTGCGGAAAATCGACTCTCCTGCACCTGCTCGCCGCGCTCGACGTGCCTACCTCCGGCACGATCATCGTCAACGGGCGCGACCTGCGCACTCACGGCAATGAGCGATTCCGCCGTCGCGATATCGGTCTGGTCTTCCAGTTGCACAATCTCCTTCCACACCTGAGTGCCCTGGAGAACGTCCAGATTCCTATGTTCGGGACAGGCATGGGGCACGCCGAAAGGCTGAGACAGGCACAGGGCTTGCTCGCGGAGATGGGCCTATCAGGCAAGGAGAAGATGACGCCACCCCGCCTCTCCGGCGGCGAACGTCAGCGCCTGGCGATTGCACGCTCGCTGGCGAACAACCCTTCGATCCTACTCGCCGACGAGCCGACCGGCAGCCTGGACTCCGCTGCCGTCGAGCGCGTCCTCGATCTGTTCCGCCGGATCCGCGAGGAGCGCGGCGTGACTATCTTGCTGGCGACGCACGACACGCACGTCGCATCGATAGCAGATAGGACCGTGTATATGCGGGACGGGCGCGTCGTGGAGAGTCCTCGCCCGGAGGTGAGCAGCGCGTAGGCCGCGGAAGCTGCGGAAGGCTCAGGCCGTCTTCGTCTGCGCCACTTGCTGGAGTCCCAGTTCCTCGATCGCCATCTCCCGCATGCGGAACTTCTGTACTTTCCCCGTCACCGTCATGGGGAACTCCTCGACAAACTTCCAGTAGCGCGGGATCTTGTAGGTGGCGATCTTGCCGCGGCAGTAGCCGGTCATCTGCTCGTCGGTAAGCCGCGCGCCCTCAGAAGGCTTGATCCAGGCCATGACCTCCTCGCCGTACCTCTCGCTGGGAACGCCGATGACCTGCACGTCCGACACGCCGGGATGCAGGAAGAGGAACTCCTCGATCTCGCGCGGGTAGATATTCTCGCCGCCGCGGATGATCATGTCCTTGATGCGGCCGACGATGTTAACGTAGCCGTCGTCGTCGATCGTAGCCAGGTCGCCGGAGTGCATCCAGCCGGCGGAATCGATCGCCTCGTGGGTCGCCTTCTCATCGTTCCAGCAGCCGAGCATCACGCTGTATCCGCGCGTGCAGAGCTCTCCGGCTACGCCGCGGGGCACGATCTCACCTGTCTCCGGCTCGACAATCTTAATCTCGACGTGCGGGTGGACGCGCCCAACGGTGGAAACGCGCTTGTCGAGGGGGTCGTTGACAGCGCTTTGCGTGGAGACCGGCGAGGTCTCGGTCATTCCGTAGCAGATCGTGACCTCGGGCATGTGCATCTTGGACTGGACCTTCTTCATCACCTCGAGCGGGCAGGGGGAGCCGGCCATAACGCCGGTGCGCAGGCTCGAGAAGTCGAACTCGGAGAAGCGCGGGTGATCGAGCTCACCGATGAACATCGTGGGAACGCCGTAGAGAGCGGTGCAGCGCTCCTCTTGGACCGTCTGCATCGCCTCCAGCGGGTCGTAGGTCTCGCAGGGAACGACCCCATGCAGGCGCCGTGCGTTATGCAGGCCAGGTTGCCCAGGACAGCGCCAAAGCAGTGGTAGAACGGCACCGGTATGCACACGCGGTCTAGAAGAAGCCGTTGTTGAGTATGCCGTGGTGGGAAAGCGTCGCGCCTTTGGGGAAGCCCGTGGTCCCGGAAGTGTACTGAATGTTGATCGGGGCGTCGAACTGGAGATGCGACTCGCGCTCCGCCAACTCCTCCTCGGCGACCCGTTCGCCGTCGCTCAGGAGCGCTTCCCAATCGTCCTCGAGGACGAGCACGTCTTTGAGGTCCGGGCAGCGCCCTCTGACCTCGTTCAGCATCGGGACGTACTCGGTCTGCCGAAACCCGCGCGAGAGCAGGAGAAGGCTGATGCCGGACTGATTGAGCGCGTACTCCAGCTCGGCGGTCTTGTAGGCGGGATTGATAGTGACGAGGATGGCGCCGTTGCGGGCTACGGCGAACTGGGTAACCACCCACTCGTAGCGGTTGGGCGACCAGACGCCCACGCGGTCGCCGCTCTTGACGCCGCGGGCGATGAGGCCGCGGGCGGCGAGGCCGATCTGCTCCCAGAGCTCGCGGTAAGTCACGCGGTAGCCCTGATGACGCACGACGAGGGCGGGTCGCTCGCCGAACCGCTCAACGGTGCGGCGAAGGCTCTGGCCAATCGTCTCGCCCAGGAGTGGGACGGGGCTGGCACCATGGACATACGATAAAGCCGACATGGCTTCCACCTCCGCTCGAGCCGGCGTGAGAGGCTCCTCTCGATCCGCCTCTTAGTCTCCAGTCTTCCCAGCGAGCCCCTTTGTGTCAGGCGAGCGTTTCCTCACGAGACGTGCTAAGATCGGGCTTGGCGCAACTAGCGCCTCAACGGGAAAGGAGTCCGACCGTGCTCCGACGACTCACGCTTCTGGCGTTCGCCCTCGCGCTTGCCTTCCTGCCGGCAGTCGCCTTCGCGGACGACAACGGCGACAAGGGATTCGTTCTCCGCACTAACGGCCCTTTCACGCTCGACGCCGGGGAGAGTGCGGGCACGGTTATCGTCGTCCGGGGTGACGCGCTCATCGGCGGGACCGTGGAGCATGCTCTGATTGTCGTCAACGGCAGCGCCGTAGTCGGCGGGACGGTAAAAGGGAACGTGACGGTTATCAGGGGCGACGTAACGCTGGAAAGCGGGTCGCACGTCAACCGGGTCACGATCATCAACGGGAAGGTGACCCAAGAGACGGGCGCCATCATCGACCACGGCATCAACCGGCGCGGGTTTAGGCTGGGCTTCTTCTCAGTGGCGTTCTTCTGGTTCCTCTGGTTGAGCCTGATGCTTGCCGTCTTGCTGGCAGGACTGCTCTTCGCCGCGGTGGCCGGGCGCCAGCTCTCGACCTCGGCGGAGCTGATGACGCAAGAGGCGGCGCTGAGCATCCTGGGAGCTGTCGGCGTCTGGATCGGGCTGCCGATAGTCGCCGTGCTTGCCCTCGTCACGGTTGTCGGCATCCCGTTCGGCCTGGCGATACTGCTGCTGGCGATGCCTGTGATCGGATTCCTCGGCTATCTCGTGGCCGGCGCCCGGCTGGGCGGGGCGCTGCTGCGGGCGATGGGCCGGAACGTACCCGCCGATCATCCCTATCTGGCAGCGGTCGTCGGCCTCGCGCTCCTCCAACTGATTATCTTGCTTCCGGTCGTCGGCTGGGCAGTCGCGGCGCTGGCCGGGCTCTGGGGAGCGGGCGCCCTGGCGGTGTTGGCTTTCCGTGCCTGGCGCGGGCACGGAAAGGAGACGTCAGCAGCGCCACCGAGGGTGGTTGCGAACGCCGGTCCGCCGTCTCCCTAGCCTCAGCACCTGCCGCCGAGAACACTCGTCGCGGAGAGCGGGTGAACGGCCGACCCTACAATCGCGGTTAGGAGGTACGGATGACTCCGTTTCGAAGGACGAAGATCGTCGTTACCCTCGGTCCGGCAACGGACGACCAAGCGATCCTCCAGCAAGTCATCGAGGCCGGCGCCGACGTCATGCGGCTCAACTTCTCGCATGACAGCCGCCCCGCGCACGCGATAAGGATCGCCACCGTGCGGCGGCTGGCGCGGGAAGCGGGACGCGTCGTCGCCGTCATGCAGGACCTGCAGGGGCCGCGGATCAGGACCGGCGCCCTGGTGGAAGGGCGGCCGGTGCGACTGCGCGAGGGGGAGCCGATCGCTATAACGACGCAGCCTGTCGACGGAACAAAGGAACGCATCTCGACCACATATAGCGGCTTCCCGCAGGCCGTGGGCCCGGGCGACCGCATCCTCATCGACGACGGGCGCCTGGAGCTCCGCGTCACTACCGTTGATGCGGACGAGGTCGGGTGCACGGTCGTTTGCGGAGGGCTGCTGGGGGAGCACAAGGGGATCAACCTCCCGAACGCGCGAGCGGCGATCCAGGGGCTCACCGACAAGGACCGCGAAGACCTCCGCTTCGGCCTGTCGCAGGGCGTCGATATGGTGGCGCTCAGCTTCGTGCGCGGGCCGGAGGACGCGCAGGAGCCCCGCAGCATCATCGCCGAGGCCGGTCAGAGGACTCCGCTCCTGGCGAAGATCGAGCGGCCGGACGCGCTCGAGCAGCTCGACCGCATCCTGCGGGCGTTCGACGGCGTGATGGTCGCCCGCGGCGACCTGGCGATCGAGCTATCGGCGGAGAAGGTGCCGGTGGAGCAGAAGAGGATCATCGAACGGGCCAACCTGCTGGGAAAGCCGGTGATAACCGCCACTCAGATGCTCGAATCCATGACCCACAACCCGATGCCGACGCGGGCCGAGGCGTCGGACGTGGCGAACGCGGTTCTAGACGGTACCGACGCTGTCATGCTCAGCGGCGAGACGGCGATCGGCGAATACCCGGTAGCGTCCATCCAGGCGATGGACCGCATCGTCAAGGAAGCGGAGACCCTGCCAATGCCCGCGGTGGTGGGAGGCCCCTGGCAGCGGACACACGCCAGGGCGGTCTGCGACGGGGCGGTTACGTTGGTGAGGGAGATCAGGGCGGACGCTCTCGCGGCGCACACGCGCTCCGGCCGGACGGCGGAGATCCTGTCCAAGTTGCGACCACCAGCGCCGATCTTCGCTCTAACGGAGCGCGAGATGATCGCCCGCCGACTGGCCCTCTGGCGGGGCGTCGCTCCGCTCGTCGTATCGAGAGGCGGCCCGGGCGAGGAGATCTTCGGTCGCATCGCCCGCGAATTGCAGACGCGAAAGCTCGTCGCAGAGGGCGGCATCGTGGTGGTCGTGGGAACAGCGCCGCAGGGGCCGCCGGGTCACACCAACTTCATCCGTCTCCTGCACATCGGCGGCGGCTAGGAGCCCCAGACGATCTCTCGCCGCACCTCATCCGGCATAGGTATTCACAGTCAGCCCGTCGCGCCGATTATTCAGTTGTATAGGGATGAGGAAAAGCGAAGCCTACAAGATCCTCCACGTCACTCCTCCGGCGGACGCGCGGTTCGTCGAGAGGGCTTACTGGCAGCTTGCCCACCAGTACGGTGAGGAGCTGAATAGCGAGATCCACGCCCGACAGCGGCTGATCGAGTTGAACGAGGCTTACTCGGCGCTAATGAGCCACGAGCGGCCAGCGACGCCGGAGCTTGTTGAGGAGTTGCCTCAGCCGGACTTCTGGTCAACGGCTTGGGAGGCGTTCATTTCGTGGACCCGCTCCTTCGTCGCGTCGACGGCGGCCCGCTGGCCCGAACGGGGAGCGGAAGTTGCCGTGGTCACGGCCTGTCTGGTGGCTCTGACAGCGCTGGCGCTTGTCAACGGGGCAAGCCTGCTCTTCACCCTGCCAACGCTGGCAATCGCGCTGATCACGATCCGGGCGCCCTGGCGGCGTCTCCACTGACCGGTCTCACCCTACCCAGCCCAAACACTACGTCCCTCGGCGACTCTCTGAACCGGCGACGCCGCTAGACGGCGCCCATTCGCCGACGAAGCCGTCGCCGTCGAAACGGACGCGAGACGACGAAAGACACGGCGGAAACCACCAGCGCTCCCAGCAGCGCGGCGATGAACCCGTCGACGCTGAACCCAACGCCCAGCTTCCCCGATAGCCACGCCGTGAAGGCGAAGACGACGGCATTGATGACGAAGGTGAAGAGCCCGAGGGTCAGTATCT
>JBEKDP010000004.1:0-16992 GCA_050014295.1 Dehalococcoidia bacterium
TCCAGGCTGCCCTTGCACATCGGGCAGGCCAGAATATCCATCAAGTCCTTGCGCACGATAAAGCACTCCTTCGCAGAGCGTTGCTTGCCAAAAGCATCAGAATTGTACGGTACGCTACCCCTGCTGTCAATCTGGATCGTCCCCAGCAGACGGGCGGTTGGCGCCTCCACGCGGAATCCTCGCTTCCTGCACTAGGGTTCGCCCGCTGGACGCCGCCTCGAATCAGTTCCTATAATTGAATCCGGAGCCTGACCGAGCGAGCAACTGCCGGCACCATGGGGAGCCAATGGCCGCCAAACCTGAAACCGCGGACCGCCCGTACCTCTCCCTCGTTCTGCCCGCCTACAACGAGGAGCAGCGGCTCGGCGCCTCGCTGCGCAAGCTCGCCGACCATCTCGGCCGCCAGGGCTACGCCTGCGAGATACTGGTTGTCGACGACGGCAGCAGCGACGCCACCGCCGATGTCGCCGAACGCTGGGCCGCCTCCATGCCGGACACCGTGAGCCTCCGCGTCCTCACGCATCTCCGCAACCAGGGCAAGGGCGCCGCCGTGAAGACCGGCTGTTTGGCCGCGACCGGCGACTACGTGCTCTACACCGACGTCGACCTGGCGAGCCCCCTCGACGACTGCGAGCGGATCGTCGCCGCCCTTCACGACGACGCCGATGTCGCCATCGGCACGCGCGTCCATCCCGGCGGCCACGACATGCGCAGCTCCCAGCCCTGGACCAGGCGCCTCCTGGGCCGCCTCTTCACCTTTTTCCGCAAGCGTCTCCTTCTGCCGGACATCGAAGACACCCAGTGTCCGCTCAAAGGCTTCCGCCGCGAGGCTGCCCGGCGCATATTCGCCGCCCAGCGCCTATCGAGCTGGTCGTTTGACGTCGAGGTCCTTTATCTCGCACGCCGCTTCGGCATGAAGACCGCGCAGATACCGGTACGTTGGGAGCACGTCGAAGGGTCGACGCTGAGAGTCAGGCCGCAGGTAGCGCTCCGCGTCTTCTGGGACCTCCTCCGCCTCCGCTTCCTGCACCGGCGGGTGAACGCGAAAGGGCAGGTGGGCTAGCATGCGCGGCGCCGTCATGCACCCCGAGCACGTCCTGTCCGTCCCGCCGGCGGCGAGGCGGCTGCGGCTTGCCCTACTCCTTACCGCCGTCATCCTCATCGCCGAGGTCGCGACCGGCTTCCTCGCCAACAGCCTTGCCCTCCTCTCCGACGCCGGCCACGTACTGATGGACCTCTTCGCTCTGGGCCTGAGCTGGATAGCCATCCGCCAGTCCGCCCGCGCCGCCAGCGGACGCATGACCTACGGCTATCACCGTGTCGGCATCCTCGTTGCCGTCGTCAACGCCATCAGCGTGCTGGCCGTCGCCATCCTCATCTTCCTCGGCGCCGCTGAACGCCTCCAGGAGACGCCGCATGTGAAGGGGGGCCTGCTCCTCGCCATGGCGATCATCGGCGGCCTCGTGAACCTAGTCGTCGCCCTCGCGCTTCACGGGGAGAGCGAGAAAAGCCTCAACGTGCGCAGCGCCTTCCTCCACGTCGTCGGCGACTTCCTGGGCTCCGTCGGTGTCCTGGTGGCGGCGGTGGCGATTCTGGCCTTCGGCCTCGTATGGGTCGATGCGGCGGTGAGCATCTTCATCGGCCTGATCATCCTCTTCGGCGCCGTGCGCATCCTCCGCGAGGCGATCCACATCTTTCTGGAAGCGTCGCCCGCCCACATCGACATCGACGAGCTGGTCGCCGAGGTCGTTGCCCTTCCCGGCATCAAGGGAATCCATGACCTCCATGTCTGGTCGATCACGCCCACCATCCACGCCCTTAGCTGCCACCTCCTCGTCGAGAACCAGACCATCAGCCAGGGCTGCGGCCTCCTCAAAGTCGTCAACGAGTTGCTGACTGCCCGCTTCGCCATCGGCCACAGCACCATCCAGATGGAGACCGACGAGTGCGACCCCAACGCCCTCCACTGCTATCTCTCCCCCGAGGGCCTTGTCATCCCTTCCACCGACCGGGAGTGAATCCACCACCAGGATGCCGGATTGACCCGCCGCTTCCCCGATGCTAGAATCTATGTGGGTTGGCAGGGGACAAGGAACCCGCGGTTGAGCCAATGTCCCCTGATGCGGTCTTGTCCTTATTCGGTCGGTCTAACGGGGATGCGACTGCCTGACGGGCAGGAGGTAGGTGTGCTGTCTAGTCCCCGGGAGTATTGCGGCGTCTTCGGGGTCTATGCCGCCGGCGAAGACGTCGCCCGGGTGGCCTTCTACGGCCTATATGCGCTCCAACACCGAGGCCAGGAGAGCGCCGGCATCGTCACAGCCGATGGCCACGACCTCCATACCAAGCTCGGCATGGGCCTCGTCTCCCAGGTCTTCGACGAAGAAGACCTCCGTCACCTCCGCGGCGACATCGCCATCGGCCACAATCGCTACTCCACTACCGGCTCCAGCCGCATCAAGAACGCCCAGCCTTTCCGCGTCGAGGGCCCCAACGGTCAGATCGCGCTCGGCCATAACGGCAACCTCGTCAATGCCGACGTCCTCCGCACCGACCTGGAAGATGAGGGCCACGAGTTCACCACTACCACCGACTCCGAGGTCATAGCCCGCATCCTCGCCCATGCGCCCGGCCACTCCTGGGCGGAGCGTTTTGCCCACATGATGCGCCGCGTCCAGGGCGCCTATTGCCTCGTCGTCCTTACGCCCGATACCCTGCTCGCCGCCCGCGACCCTCTCGGCGTGCGACCGCTCTGCCTTGGCCGGCTGAACGGCGGCTGGGTCGTCGCCTCCGAGAGTTGCGCCTTCGATCACCTCGGTGCTACCTTCCTCCGAGAAGTGGAGCCGGGAGAGGTCATCCAGATCGACGCCCGCGGCGTCCGCAGCTTCCACCCGATCGAGACCAGGGGCGACGCCTTCTGCGTCTTCGAGTACATCTACTTCGCTCGCCCCGACAGCGTGATCCGCAACAAGCTGCTCTACCCCGTCCGCATGGCGATGGGTGCCCGCCTCGCCCGCGAATACCCGGTGGACGCCGACGTCGTGATCGGCGTCCCCGACTCCGCCATCGCCGCCGCCATCGGCTACTCGCAGGCGTCTGGCATACCCTTCGTCGAAGGGTTGGTCAAGAACCGCTACGTCGGTCGCACCTTCATCATGCCCGACCAGCGGATCCGCGAGATCGGCGTCCAGCTCAAGTTCAACCCCCTGCCGGAGGTGCTGAACGGGAAGCGCGTCGTCGTCGTCGACGACAGCATCGTCCGTGGCACGACCACGCCGCGTGTCGTCGACATGCTTCGACGGGCGGGCGCGCGGGAGGTGCACATGCGTATTACCGCCCCGCCCATCACCCACCCCTGCTTCTTCGGCGTCGACATGGCCGCCCGCTGGGAGCTGATCGCCGCCCAGAAGACGGTGCCCGAGATACGCGAGCACATCAACGCCGATAGTCTGGGCTACCTCAGCCTGGACGGTCTCGTCGAGTCGATTGGGCTGCCCAAGGACACGTTCTGTCTCGCCTGCTTCACCGGCGACTACCCGCTGCCGGTGCCGTTGCAGATGGACAAGCTCGCCCTGGAGCCGCCGCCGACCGCCCGCGACCGCCATGAGTTCGAGTGGGTGGAGAGCGCGACCACCCCGTACTCCAGCTAGCCGACACCTGGGGCGCTTCCCCTACCGCACGCGCCCGTCTCTGAGGGCTTCTTTCTGTGGCTGAGACAGAGGACAGCGGGCACACCTATGCTGGGGCTGGCGTCGATATCGACGCCGGCCGTCGTTTCGCCGCCGGCGTCAGGGAGCTGGTGCGCTCCACCCATCGGCCGGAAGTGCTGGCGGGCGTCGGACCCTTCGCCTCCCTCTTCCACCTCGCCGGCTACCGCGACCCCGTCCTCGTCTCCAGCGCTGATGGCGTCGGCACCAAGCTGAACGTCGCCGCCGCCATGCGCCGCTTCGACACCGTTGGCGTCGACCTCGTCAACCACTGCGTCAACGACATCCTGACCACCGGTGCCGCGCCGCTCTTCTTCCTCGACTACCTTGCCGCCAGCGACCTCGGCGAGGACGAGAAGCTGGTCGTCGTGCGTGGAATGGCCTCGGCCTGCCGCAGCGTCGGTTGTGCCCTCGTCGGCGGCGAGACCGCGGACATGCCCGATGTCTACCTGCCCGGCGCCTTCGACCTTGCCGGCTTCATCGTCGGCGTCGTCGAGCGCGACCACGTCATCGATGGCACGACGATTGAGGAGGGTGACATCCTGGTCGGCGTCCCCTCCAGCGGCCTCCACACCAACGGCTACTCCCTCGTGCGACGCATATTCAACGTCGGCGTCGGCGGCGACCCCGAGGCGGAGCGGGCGGCGCTCTACCGCACCTATCCCGCGCTCGGCCCAACCCTCGGTGAGGCCCTGCTCGTGCCCCATCGCTGCTACTACGAGGAGGTCAAGCCCATCCTGCGGCTCCTGAAGGGGATCGCTCATATCACAGGCGGTGGCCTCATCGACAACGTTCCGCGCGTCCTCCCCGCTGGCCTCGCCGCCCACTTCGACCGCGCGTCCTGGCGCGTCCCGCCGCTCTTTACCCTGATTCAGCGAGAAGGTAAGGTAAGCGACGACGAGATGTTCCACGTCTTCAACATGGGATTAGGTTTGGTGCTGGTCTGCGCCCAGTCCGACGTCAAAGTCGTCCGCGAGCCGCTGCCGGACTCGCGTGTCGTCGGCCGCGTCGTCCCCCAGTCCGGCGACCAGCGCGTCGTCCTCTCCTAGCTTCGAAATAGACGTTCACGGGGGGTAGCATTGAAGGGAATCATCAGCGTCCATGACAAGGCGGGCCTCACCGACTTCGCCCGCGGCCTCGCCGACCTCGGCGTCGAGCTCTACTCCACCGGCGGTACCCATCGCGCCCTCGACGCCGCCGGCGTACCCGCGAAGTCTATCTCCGATCTCACCGGCTTCCCCGAGATCCTCGACGGCCGCGTCAAGACCCTCCATCCCGCCGTCCACGCCGGCATCCTCGCCCGCCGCGACCTGCCCGCCCACCGCGAGGAGTTGGCGCGCCAGGGCCTCGCCCCTATCGACCTCGTCGTCGTCAACCTCTATCCCTTCGTCCAGACCGTCACCAAGCCCGGCGTCACTCTGGAGGACGCGCTGGAGAACATCGATATCGGCGGCCCCACCCTTCTGCGGGCAGCGGCCAAGAACTTCCCGCACGTCGTCGTCCTCGTCGACCCGACGGACTACGCCCCGGTGCTCGAAATGCTCCGCGCCGGCGACGTCCCCCTCGCCGAGCGCCAACGTCTCGCCCAGAAGGCGTTCCAGCACGTCGCCCTCTACGACACGGCGATCTCCCAGTATCTGCGCGGCCCCGACGCGCTCCTGCCCGACGCCTTCACCATCGGCCTGCGCAAGCTCTTCGACACCCGCTACGGCGAGAACCCCCACCAGCGCGCCGCCTTCTACGCCGAAGACAACGTCCTCAACCCCAATCCCGGCGGCATGGCCTCCGCGGTCCAGCTTCACGGCAAAGAGATGTCCTACAACAACATCATGGACGCCGACGCCGCCTGGAACGCCGCCTGCGACTTCCCTTCCCCGACGGTCGCGATCATCAAGCACACGAACCCCTGCGGCCTCGCCAGCCACCGCGAGCTCGCCGAGGCCTACCGGCGCGCCCTCGCCGGCGACCCCGTGTCCGCCTACGGGGGCATCGTTGCCCTCAACCGGCGCCTGGCTCTTGCCGCCGCGCAGGAGATCGCCAAGACTTTCTTCGAGGTGATCATCGCCCCTGATTACGATGACGACGCCCTCGCCCTTCTCCGCAAGAAGCGCGACCTCCGGATCATCCGCGCCGCGCCGCCCGCCGCGGCCCTCGAGATGGACTACCGCCGTGTCGTCGGCGGCCTCCTCGTCCAGCAGCGCGACAACGTCCCCGACGATCAGGTGGAGAGCAAGGTGATGACCAAGAGAGCGCCCACCTCGAAGGAGACCGCCGACCTCTGCTTCGCCTGGCACGTCGTCAAGCACGTGAAGTCCAACGCCATCGTCTTCGTCAAAGACAAGGCGCTCGTCGGCACGGGTGCCGGGCAGCCGAACCGCGTCACCAGCGTCTTCCTCGCCGCCCGGGCCGCGGGCGACAAGGCGAAGGGCGCCGTCCTGGCCTCCGACGCTTTCTTTCCCTTCCCTGACGGGATCGAGGTCGCCGCTGAGGCCGGCATCACCGCCGTCATGCAGCCCGGCGGCTCGATCCGCGACCCTGAGGCGATCGCCGCCGCCGACGCGCACAACATGGCGATGGTCTTCACCGGCCAGCGCCACTTCAAGCATTAGAACGCCGCCCGACGCATTGTAGGGCGCATGGTCTTGCGCCCTCTTAGGGAGAGACCGACGCCGCATGTCCGCACCTGACGACGCAGAAATCGCTGATCTCCCGGGGATGGTGGCCCGGCTCGCCGAGCCGGAAAGAGCCCTCTTCGATCGCATTTTTCGCGTCGACGTCAGCGAAGGCGAAATCGTCCCGCCCGACTCCATGCGGCCCTGGATCGAGCGCTATTTCGCCTCCGTTGACGCGACGCTCCGCCAGAAAGTCGTGCGTGTCACCAACCTCGTCACCTGCCGTGGCGCTCTCTTCAACCCCCTCCGCTCGCAGCGCCCGCACCCGCAGGACCGCTCGGCGAAGGCGGCCCTCGACCTCGACGCCGAGTTCGCCGCCGGCACCGAAGACCCGCTCGCGGAGCCTCTTGCCGGTACCCCCGCCGACACGTTCGGCCGCATCCAGGGCCGCATCTGCGTCACCGCCGGCAACGTCGCCAAGTTCGATGCCCTTCACAGCCTTGTCATCTTCAACGAGCGCAACCCGCTCCGCTTCGACCGCGAGATGCTCCACGACTACATGGACACCGGCCTTCGCTGGGCTCACGCCGCCCATGCCGCCGACCCAGAGGCCAGGTACTTCCTCTTCCTCTGGAACTGCCTCTGGCGCGCCGGCGCCTCCCTCATTCACGGCCACGCTCACCTGCTCCTCGGCCGGGGCGCCCACTATCCGGCCGTCGAGCACCTGCGGCGCGCCGCCCTCCGCTACCGCGCCGACCATGACGCTGGCTACTTCGACGACCTCTATCGCGCCCACGCCTCCGTCGGCTGCGCTTTCGAGAAGGCGGGCGTGAAGGTGATGGCGAACCTGGCGCCGGTGAAGGAGAACGAGGTCACGCTGTTGGCGCCGCAGCTCGATGCGTCGCTCGAAGACCGTGTCTATAACGTGCTGGCCTGTCTCCGCGACCGTCTCGGCGTCGTTTCCTTCAACCTGGCCATGCACATGCCGCCCATCGCGCCGGTCGAGGAAGACTGGAGCGGCTTCCCCGTCCTCGTCCACGTCGTCGACCGCGGCGATCTGTCGAGCCGCACCAGCGATTTCGGCGCCATGGAGCTGTACGGCGCCAGCGTCATCGTCGGCGACCCCTTGCGACTGGCGCGTCTCCTGAAGGATACTCTGGGCGCATGAGTCTGCTGTTTGGGAGGATGCCATGGCGAGCGTTGACGTAGTCATCCCCGTCTACAACGAGGAGCACGTGCTGGCGCAGAGTATCGATACGCTGCACGGCTTTCTGAGCACGAATATCCCGCACATCTGGCGGATCGTCATCGCCGATAACGCCTCCACCGACGGCACCCTCGCCGTCGCCGAAGGTCTGGCCAAGGAGCACCCGGAGGTCGTCCCGTTCCACATCCCCCAGAAGGGCCGCGGCCGCGCCCTCCGCGCTACCTGGCTCGCCAGCGAGGCGGACGTGCTGACGTACATGGACGTCGACCTGTCGACTGGCCTCGAGTTCTTCCCGCCGCTCGTCGCCGCCATCGCCGAAGAGGGCTACGACGTCGCCATCGGCTCCCGTCTGAAGAAGGGCGCCCAGACCGCCCGCTCCTTCCGCCGCGAGTTCATCTCCCGCACCTACAACGTCCTCATCCGCGGCCTCATGCGCACCCACTTCATCGATGCCC
This sequence comes from Dehalococcoidia bacterium, assembly GCA_050014295.1. Lineage (GTDB taxonomy): Bacteria > Chloroflexota > Dehalococcoidia > DSTF01 > JALHUB01 > JBEKDP01. Next base: position 7,979 of record JBEKDP010000004.1, read on the forward strand.
AGTGCGGCTTCAAGGGCATCAGCCGCCAGGCTGCCCAGGAGATCATCCCTCACATCAAGAACGAGGAGTGGTTCTTCGACACCGAGCTCCTGATCCTCGCCGAGAAGGGCGGCTACCGCCTGAAGGAGATCCCCGTGACCTGGCACGAAGACCCCGACACCCGCGTCAACATCCGCAAGACCGTCATGGAGGATCTGCGCGGCCTCACCCGCATGCGCTTCACCCGCATCCCCAAGAAACCGCCCCGGCCTTAACGCGCGCTCCCTCTCCTGCGCGGCGCCAAAGCACTGCCGCAAGTTGGTGCACATGCACCTTGTCGACGCGCCGTCATCGCGCGATAATCCCCTCACAAGCGGACAGCCGTAGAGAAAGAAGCCAACATGCGACTGCTGACGGTCCTCTTACTTCTCCTCGTCGCACTTGCCTCGACCCGACTTGTCGCCGGCTCGAACGGGGCGGGCGACGAAGGGCCTGCGCCCACGCTCGACCAGGTCCATGAGCGCATGATGGCTTCGGCGACCCGCGAGGGGTACATTCTCCACAACACCTCCGTCATCCACGCAGAGACCGACGGCAGTAGCTACGACGCAACGATGGAGGTCTGGCTCGACGCGCAGCATGACTTGGGCCGCCGATCCTACGAAATCGGGGGTCACAACAGCGTCCAAATTGTCGCGGGAGACAAGTTCTGGGACATGGATACCGATTCGGGTTCGTATGCGGGGACGGAAGAACCCTGCTTTGGCAGCGAGCATGCGCTGTGCCTCATACTCGAGGGGGCGGCGATCGAGGACGAGTCGGTTCCCGTCACGTCACGCTATCAGGGGCAGGTGGTGATAGACCTGCCGTTCAACGGTGAGCTCGAGCAGGACGCTGGCACCTATGATGTCGAGACACATTTCTACCTGAATGTGCAGACGCTCCTCCCTGTGGCAATGGTGTATGAAGAGGTGGCAAAAGGGGACTACACGCCGGCGAGGGTGCGCGTGGTCAAGGAGTTCCACGAATACGAGTTCTTGCCGGCCGACAGCGTGCCGAGTGACTTCTTCGATCCTGCCTCCATCGGCTACGTCGAGCCCGCCCCTTGAATGTTGACGGCAAAAACGAATCGGCGATACACTTGCCCCACATAACGGCGTGTCAGGCGCAGCCTAATCGACAGGTGACGCACAGTGGCCAATCAAGTAGGAAAGCGATACTTCTGCACCAAGTGCGGCTCTGAGTTCATCGTCACCAAGGCCGGCGACGGCCAGCTCATCTGCTGCGGCCAGCCCATGCAGCAGAAGTGACGGCGTAGGGGGTGACGGCATGGCCAACCAGCTCGGCAAGCGGTTTCAATGCGAGAAGTGCGCCACTGAGGTCCTCTGCATCAAGCCCGGCGAGGGCGGGGTCGAGTGCTGCGGCCAGCCTATGAAGCTCATGCAGCCGAAGGTTCTCCCTTCCGCTGATTGACCCGTCGCTCGACAGCTAACCCGCGAGCCCTTCCGGCAGAGGAAGGGCTCCCTACATTACTTGTTCGCCGGATTGCCCATCGCGGAGTCGCCATCTCCCTACATCGACCGCCGTCCCCCGCGCCTGCTAGAATCGACACGTAGGACCGACAGCATGAAGCTCATCTTCCGCAACGCCGACGTCATCACTATGGACGCGGCTCGCCCCCGCGCCCAGGCGGTCCTCGTCGACGACGGCCGTGTCGTCACCGTCGGCTCCGACGCGGAGGTTCTGGCCCTCAAGGGCGGCGGCGCCTCCCTCGTCGACTGCCGTGGCGGCACCCTCCTGCCCGCCTTCATCGACGCCCATTGCCACCTGCTCTCCTACGCCGCCTACCTCCTCTCGCTGGACTGCAGCCCGTCGGCCGTCTCCTCCATCGCCGACATCCAGCGCGCCCTCCGCCTGCGCGCCGCCGACACGCCGCCGGGTCGCTGGATCCGCGCCGTCGGCTACGACGAGACCGAGCTCGCCGAGCGCCGTCATCCCACGCGCCGTGACCTCGACGCCGCTGCCGCCGCTCACCCCGTTCGCCTCATCCATCGCACCGGCCACGCCTCCGTCCTCAACAGTCTCGCCCTCTCCCTCGCCGGCATCGACACCACGACCGCCGAGCCGCCGGGCGGCTACCTTGACCGTGACCTGCCCAGCGGCGAGCCCTCCGGCCTCCTTGTCGAAATGAACGAGCTCATCGACGCTGCGGTTCCCGCCCTCACCTACGACGAACTCGCCGCCGGCGTTCGGCAGGCAAACGATGTTCTCCTGTCGCAGGGCGTCACCGCCGTCCAGGACGCCACCGCCGCCAATGGCCCCGCTGAGTGGGTGACGTTCCAGCGCCTGATCGAGGACGGCTCTCTGGATGTCTCCGTCACCCTCATGGAGGGCCTCCCGGCCCTGGGGCAACTGCCTGAGGAGGCCTTGTCGGGCAGGCTCCGCCGTGGCCCCGTGAAGATCGCCGTCAAGGAGCTCGGCGACGCCATCGAGCCCGACGAAAAGCGGCTGGCGGCGCTCGTCTGGCAGGCGCACAGCCTGGGCCGCCAGGTGGCCATCCACGCCGTCGGCAAGCGGGCCGTTGCCGCCGCCGTCGCCGCCATCGAAGCCGCCCTCCGCCGTCGCCCGCGCCCCGACCACCGCCACCGCATCGAGCACTGCGGCATCTGTCCGCCGGAGCTCGCCGCCCGCATCGCGGCTCAGGGGGTCGCCGTCGTCACCCAGCCGTCGTTCCTCTACTTCAGCGGCGAGCGCTATCTGGCGCAGGTTCATGACCTTCCCGATCTGTATCCCCTGCGGCGACTGCATCGGTTGGGCGTGCGCCTCGCCGCCGGCTCCGACGCTCCAGTCGTCCCGCCGCGACCGCTCGTTGGCATCCAGTCCGCCGTCTCCCGCCTGAGCCAGGGCGGCTCGCGCCTCAACTGCGACGAAGCGCTCGATGCCGGCGAGGCGCTTCGCCTGCACACCGACTCGGCGGCCTGGGTAGCGTTCCAGGAAGCCGAGAGAGGCAGCATCGCGCCGGGGAAGATCGCCGACCTGGTGCTCCTGTCGAACGACCCGACCACCGTCCCTGGCGATGAGATCGCCGATCTCGAGGTAGACATGACCATCGCCAGAGGGCACGTCGTCTGGCCCCCGCGGCCGCCTGAATCTTCTTGACAGCCGTTTGCGGCCTCAATATACTTTCCGAGGCCGAGCCGGCCAGAAGGGTAAGCATGTCTCTTAAAGACCAGATATCCGCCGACCTCAAGCAGGCCCTGAGAGAGGGCGACGATGTCCGCAAGCGCAGCCTCCGCCTGCTCATGTCCGTCGTCCACAACAGCGAGATCGAAAAGGGCGAGCCCGTCGACGACGCCGGCGTCCTTGGCGTCATCGCCAAGCAGGTCAAGCAGCGGCGGGAAAGCGCGGAGGAGTACCGCAAGGGCGGGCGCCAGGACCTCGTGGACATAGAGGAGGCGGAGGCCGTCGTCCTCCAGCAGTACCTCCCGCCGGCGATGTCCCGCGACGAGATCGAGGCGGCGGCGCGCAAGCTGATCGCCGAGGTCGGCGCCCAGGGCCCGCGCGACATGGGCAAAGTCATGGGCCCGCTCACCGCGCAGCTACGCGGCCGCGCTGATGGCGCCGAGATCAGCGCCGTCGTCCGCGAGCTTCTCGCCGGACCTTAATCTCCTCGGAAGCATCGTCTAGCCGCATCCATCAGCGGCTTCGAGCCGGCCGCCAGACGAATACAACTGGTTTCGTGCGAAGCGCTTGACATCGCCGTCGCGTTTCACGTAAACTACCTTTTTGGCGCTGGGCGAAGAATAGTCAGCCTACCGACGGGTCGAAAGACCTCGAATTTGACTACGGTCAGCGAAGGTGGGGCGCCGCTGGGAGCCCCACGCTGTACTGGCTCACAAACAGGGCTTTCGGCCTTTTTGTTGCTCTCATTGCGGCCGAAAACAGATTCCGATTAAGGGGGACACCCGAGTTGCCCACGATAAACCAACTGGTGCGTAAGGGACGGAAAAAGCTGATCAAGAAGACCAAGGCCCCTGCCCTTCGCTTCACCTATAACGCCCTCAAGAACCGGACCGAACGCGGCGAAGGCTCGCCCCAAAAGCGCGGCGTCTGCACCCAGGTACGCACCATGACGCCGAAAAAGCCCAACTCCGCCCTACGCAAGATCGCCCGCGTCCGCCTAACCAACGGCATTGAGGTCACCGCCTACATACCCGGCGAGGGCCACAGCCTGCAGGAGCACTCCGTTGTCCTTATCCGTGGCGGTCGTGTCAAAGACCTGCCGGGAGTCCGCTATCACGTCATTCGCGGCGCCCTCGATGCCCAGGGCGTCGATGGCCGCAACCGCGGTCGCAGCAAGTACGGCACGCGCAAGGCCGGCACGGGCAAGGCCGGCGCGAAGACCTCCGCATAATTGGGAGACAGCAGACATGCCGAGGCGGGCTAAAGTCATCAAGCGGGTAATCCCACCCGACGCCAAGTTCCAGAGCGAGAACCTGGCGAAGTTCATCAATCGCATTATGGAGCGCGGCAAGAAGAGCACCGCCGAGCGCATCGTTTACAAGACGATGGACCTCCTGGAGACCCAGACCCATCGCAACCCGCTCGACACCTTCGACCAGGCGCTGCGCAACGCCACGCCCGTCGTCGAGGTCAAGCCGAGGCGCGTTGGCGGCGCCACCTACCAGGTGCCCGTCGACATCCGCGCCGAGCGGCGCAACGCCCTCGCCATGCGCTGGCTCGTCCAGGCCGCCAACTCCCGCCGCGGCAAGTCGATGGCTGAGAAGCTCGCCGCCGAGCTGCTCGACGCCGCCGCTGGACAGGGCGCCACCGTAAAGAAGAAAGAGGACACCCACCGCATGGCCGAGGCCAACCGCGCCTTCGTCCACTACCGGTGGTAACAATTTCGCCGCCTTCCGCTCGTAGGGTCGGGCGGAGCGGGCTCGTAGACGCTCAACGCTGAGACATTGATTGTAGAGACGAAACCCCGGTCTCGGGGGACAGAGGTCATGGCTAGGCAAATTCCTATCGAGCGTGTTCGCAACATAGGCATCATTGCTCATATCGATGCTGGCAAGACCACCGTGACCGAGCGGATCCTCTACTACACCGGTCGCACCTATAAGATCGGTGAGGTGCATGAGGGCACCGCCGTCATGGATTGGATGGCCCAGGAGCGCGAGCGCGGCATAACGATCACCGCCGCCGCCACCACCTGCGAATGGCGTGACCATCAGATCAACATCATCGACACGCCCGGCCACGTCGACTTCACGGTTGAGGTCGAGCGAAGCTTACGCGTCCTCGACGGCGGCGTCGTCGTCTTCGATGCCGTGGCGGGCGTGGAGCCGCAGTCCGAGACCGTCTGGCGCCAGGCCGACCACTACGGCGTCCCTCGCATCTGCTTCGTCAACAAAATGGACCGCACCGGTGCCGACTTCTGGAACACGATCGAAATGGTCAAACAGCGCCTCGGCGCCCACCCTGTCGCCATCCAGATACCGATCGGTGTGGAATCCGGCTTCGAAGGCGTCATCGACCTGGTCGAAGAGGAAGCGTGGTACTTCCCGACGGAAAGCCATGAGAGCCCCCAAGTGAGGCCGGTGCCCGACCAGTACGTCGAGCTCTGCAGCCGCCACCGTGAGGAGCTCATTGAGAAGCTCGGCGAAGCGGACAACCAGGTCATGATCAGCTACGTAGAGGGGCACTCCCTCACGGCCGCCGAGATGAAGAAGGCAATCAGGCGCGCCACCCTGGCGGGCAACCTGACGCCGGTCATGTGCGGCTCCGCCCTCCGCAACAAAGGTGTCCAGCCGCTCCTCGACGCCATCGTCGACTACCTGCCCGCCCCCACCGATGTCCCTCCCGTTCAGGGCATTCACCCCAAGACCAACGAAATGCTGACGCGCTCCCCGGATGACGACCAGCCGTTCACCGCCCTCGCCTTCAAGATCGTCGCCGACCCCTACGTGGGGAGGCTCGCCTACTTCCGCGTCTACAGCGGCCAGGTGAAGACCGGCGCGTCGATTCTCAACGCCGCCCGCGGCGAGAAGGAGCGGGTCGGCCGGCTCCTGCGCATGCACGCCAACCGGCGGGAGGAAATCGAGGAAGTGTCCGCCGGCGGCATCGCTGCCGCGGTTGGCCTCAAGAGCACCTTCACCGGCGATACCCTCTGCGACCGGGCGCACCCCATAATCCTGGAAGCCATCCACTTCCCCGAGCCCGTGCTCTCCGTCGCCATCGAGCCGAAGACAAAAGACGACCAGGACCGCATGGGCGAGACGCTCGCCCGCCTGGCGGAGGAAGATCCCACCTTCCGCACGCGCTACGACGCCGATACCGGTCAGACCATCATCTCCGGGATGGGCGAGCTCCACCTGGAGGTTATTGTCGACCGCATGCTGCGCGAGTTCCGCGTCGACGCCAACGTCGGCCGGCCGGAGGTCGCCTACAAGGAGACCATCACTCGCGCCAACCGCGCCGAGGGCCGGTTCATCCGCCAGAGCGGCGGCCACGGCCAGTACGGCGACGTCTGGCTGGAGGTCGAGCCGCGGGAGCGCGGCGCCGGATTCGAGTTCGTCGACAAGACGACCGGCGGTGTTATCCCGCGCGAGTTCATCTCCTCCGTGGCGGCCGGCGTCAAAGAAGCGCTGGAGAGCGGCCCCGTGGCCAGCTATCCGGTCATCGACGTCAAGGCGGCCCTCGTCGACGGCAGCTACCATGAGGTCGACTCCTCGGACCTCTCTTTCCGCATGGCTGGCTCCCTGGGCATGCGGAAGGCGCTGGAGCACGGCGATCCCGTTCTCCTCGAGCCAATCATGAAAATCGAAGTATCGACCCCGGAAGACTTCTTCGGCGACGTCCTCGCCGACGTCACCGCCCGGCGCGGGCACGTCATCGGCGTCGATGCGCGCGCTGGTCTTCAAGTCATCCGGGCCCTCGTGCCGCTGGCGGAGACCTTCGGCTACGCCACCGACCTGCGGTCGCTGTCGCAGGGGCGCGCCAGTCATAACATGGAGTTCGACCACTACGAGGAAGTGCCGCCGGGCATCGCCGAGAAGCTGGGAATCAGGCTGAAGAGGCCTGCCCGAGCCTCGAGTGCCGCGGGGCGGGTCAGGTAAAGCCGGGCCGTAAGGCCCTAGCGTACAGGCAGTAGCGAATATGGTTTCAAGGCAGAAGATAAGGATCCGGCTGAAGGGCTACGACCACCGTTTGCTCGACCAGTCGGCGAGCCAGATCGTCGAGGCGGCGGAGAGAACGGGCGCGGCGGTGGCCGGCCCGATTCCGCTGCCCACCGAGATCAAGAAGTTCTGCGTCATCCGCTCGCCGGTCATCGACAAGGACTCGCGGGAGCAGTTCGAGATCCGGACGCACAAGCGCCTCATCGACATCCTTGAGCCCACCGCCAAGACCGTCGACACGCTCATGCGTCTCCAACTGCCCGCAGGCGTCGACATCGAGATCAAGCTGTAATGAACATCGAAGGACTGCTCGGCAAGAAGATCGGAATGACCCAGCTCTTCGACGATAGGGGAGAGGTCCATGCCGTCACCGTCGTCGAAGCCGGGCCCTGCGTGGTCATCCAGGTGAAGAGCCCGACTACGGATGGCTACAGCGCCGTCCAGTTGGGTTTCGGCGCTGCCAGGCGATTAAACAAGCCCCTCAAGGGCCATCTGAAGGGTCTGGGCGAGTTCCGTTTTCTGCGGGAGTTCAAGGTCGACGATCCTTCCCAATGGAAGACCGGGCAGAAAGTGGGCGCCGAGCTCTTCCGCTCCGGCGACCTGGTCGACGTGATCGGCGTCTCCAAGGGCCGCGGCTTTGCCGGCGGCGTCAGGCGCTATCACTTCCGCGGCGGCCCCAAGACCCACGGCCAGTCCGACCGAACGCGGGCCCCGGGCTCCATCGGCCCCGGCAACGCGCCTGGTCACGTCGTCAAGGGCCTGCACATGGCCGGGCACATGGGCGACGCCCAGGTGACGGTGCGAAAGCTCCGCGTCCTGGAGAGCGATCCGGTGCGCGGGCTCGTCTTCATCGAGGGAGCGGTGCCGGGGGCAAGGAACGGCCTCCTCCGCATAGTCCGCGCCGGAAAAGAACTGGCCGCCATCGGCGCTGCCGCGGGAAGCAAGCACGAGGATCACGACAAGCAAGAGGACAGCGAATAGAGAGCGCACCGGCACTCATTCGGGGCGCCTTTTCGAGAGAAGATGATGAAGCTGGACGTGGTTGATGGGCAAGGCAAAGGGGTTGACCCCATAGACGCCGACGACGCCGTCTTTGGCCTTGAGCCGAACGCGCCCGTCGTCCATCAAGCGCTGCTCGCGCAGCTCGCCAACAGGCGCGCCGGCTCCGCCAATACGAAGACGCGCGGCGAAGTGGCCGGCAGCACCGCCAAGGTCCGGCGTCAGAAGGGGACCGGAAGCGCGCGGCTGGGCAGTATCCGCTCGCCGGCCATCCGGCATGGTGGGATCGTCTTTGGCCCGAAGCCGCGAAGCTTCGTCCAGCGCCTGCCCAAGCGCGTCCGCCGGCTGGCGATCCGCTCCGTCCTCTCCGCCAAGGTCGCGGACGGCTCGCTACGGGTGCTCGACAAGCTCGGGATGGAGAAGCCCCGGACAAAGGAGATGGTGGCTCTGCTGGAGAACCTCAGCCTCCAGCGTTCAACGCTCGTCGTCACCGACGGGTCGGACAAGAACGTCACTACGAGCGCGCGCAACATCGAAAAAGTGAAAGTGTTGTCCGCGCCCTATTTGAACGTGGTCGACATGCTTTCGCATCAGAATCTGCTTATGACCGTCGGAGCCGTACGCAAGGCCGAACAGCTTTGGGGAGGCGAGCGGGCCTTGCGCCGCCGGGCTCCGATTCCGGAGCCTGAGCCTCCTGCGGAGGCTCCGCCCGCTCCGCGGGCGCGGCGGCGCCGCGTGGCCCCTGCCGCGAAGGAGGGCGAGGCCGATGCCTAAAGAGTTGCATCCCTACTCCGTCCTCTTGCGACCCCTTGTCACCGAGAAGAGCACCATCCTCGCCGGCCAGAACCAGTACGT
>JBEKDP010000005.1:0-16913 GCA_050014295.1 Dehalococcoidia bacterium
CATCGCCAGGGAAGCGCCTCCGCGCACATCACGGCCACCCGTTCCCCGCGCGCCATCTCCACCAGCGACGCCAACCCCTCCTCGAACTCCGCCGTCTGCATGTGGTCCGCGAACCCCTGGAACGAAGCGTTTCGCCAACCCCTGTTCGGGGAGTCGGCTTTCGGGCGCCGCAGCCCGCCGAGGCCGGCCATATGCGTGTAGGGGATCCCCGCGTCTTGCAGCGTCAACGGCAGCGCGTCGTGGTTGAACTGCGGGTTTCGCCGCGAGCGGGGCACCGTCCGCACGTCGACTACTCTCTCGACATTGTGCGACTGCAGCAGTTGCAGAAACGCTTCTATCGGCCGCGTCGAGTGCCCAATGGTAAGCACCGCCATCGCTTCGTCTGACATTGGACCGCTGCTCGTCGCTCCTTGCGCGGAATCACTTCGGACGAAACCCACCCCCATTATACCGGGGCCGGCTCCTGCGCGATGGTCCATTCACGCTGGTGGGACGGCCGGTTCGGCGTATGCTATCATAGCCAGTTGGAGGAAGCATGGACGTGATCGCGAGTCTGTCAGGGATGATCCGCACCCATCGCCGCCTGGTCATACTCCTCGCCGTCGCCCTCCTGCTGCGCCTCCTGCTGATGCCCCTCTGGGCGTATCTGCCCAACGACTACACCGACGAAGGCTTCTGGAAGGACTGGATGCTCGCCATCCACCAGCACGGCCTTCTCAACATCTTCCACACCACGACCGACTACGTCGGCTACCACTACGTCCTCTGGCTGCTCTCGCTGATCTACGATGCGGCCGGCGGCGTCTACGGGTCGGACGTGACCGGGCTTCACCTGCTGGTGAAAGCGCCGCCCATCCTGTTCGATCTCGGCCTGATCGTCGCCGTCTATGCCGTCGCGCTTTCGCTGTTCCGAGAGATGCGCCTCGCCCGCGCGGAGTCCTTGGCCCTGCTGGCGGCGGGCGTGTTCGCCGTACAGCCGGCGGTTCTCTACGACTCCGCCGTTTGGTCGCAGACCGACTCCGCGGTCACGCTGGCGATGCTGCTCTCGGTCTTCCTCGTCGCGCGGCGACGGACCGAGCTGGGCTTCGGCGTATGGGCCGCCGGATTCCTCATCAAGCCGCACCCGATCATCGTCCTGCCGCTGCTCGTCTACCTGGCGTGGCGCAACGGGATCAAGCCCTTCGCGCGCAGCTTCGCCGTGGTAGCCGGCGTCTGGTCGGTGGCGCTCTCGCCCTGGGTGCTGCACGGCGACCTCGGGCGAATCCTCCACGTCTACGGTGGCCTCTTCGGCGCCAACTACGAGCGGCTCTCGGCCAATGCTTGGAACTTCTGGTGGTTCTTCGACCTGGCGCTTCACCCGAAGCCCGACCAGGTCGCCTTTGCGTTCTTGACCTATCGCATGCTTGGTCTGGTGATGACGGCCGCGGCGGGCTTTCTGGCGCTGCTCTACCTCCACGCCCGCCCGACGCTTGCCGGCGCCCTGGTGGCCGCCGCCTATCTCGCGTTTGCCTTCTACCTCCTGCCGATATCCACACACGACCGCTATCTCTATCCGTTCCTCGCGCTGCTCCTGCCGTTGGTGATCGCCGAGAGCCGATGGCGCTGGCTCTACGCGGTCGTGTCCGTGACGTTCTTCTTCAACCTGGCGGTGGTGGCGCCGCCGATCCATTCCTTCTCCGGCCGCTGGGTCGAGTCGCCGTTTACGTTGGCGGTCGCTGCCGTCAACTGCGCCGTCTTCGCCCTGCTCACGCTGACGGTCGCCCGTGTTGCCGTCCCGACGGCGCGTATGCTCGCGAGGCGTGGCTGGTCGAGCGCGGTTCGAGGCGTCGGGCGGATTGCCGGCGGGGCGACGGTGCCTGCGGAAGGTGGAGGAGAAAGGCCGCCCGCGGCGTAGAGCGGGGCGGTTGATGGTCGGTGGGCGCTAGTTTGAGAGAACGAGCGAGCTGTTGGCGCTGGGCGGGTAAAAGCGCAGGGAATTGTTGTAGTCCGGCTCCGAGCCGACCTCCGTCATCGTCGTCTTCACCGCCTGGCCCAGCGGTAGCCGCTCGGTAATGAGATGCTGCAGCAGGTGCTCGGTTGCAGTGTCGGTGTGGGCAGAGGAGACGAGGCTGTCCCAGCCGATGACCGCTTTCGCCCCCTTGTTGACGAGCGTCTGGGCGGTATTGTCGAACAGCAGCCCGTCGCAGCCCATCATGACGATCGTCGCGTTGTCAAAGCCGCCCTTCATAGCGGACTCGATGAACTTGGGCGTTATCCCGAAGTAGCGCTGGTCTCCTCCGCTTAGATAGTGCACCGCGAACAACTGCAGCTTCTGACGCTCGTCGGGGTATTTGCTTTGGTCGTAGATCTCGGAGGTGAACAGAAAGACGTAGTGGTCGAATGCGTCGAGGAGCGTTTGCCGCCGCTCGGGGTCGGCCAGCTTGAGGCTGTCTTCGGTGAAGCGGGCGGTGTGGACCCTGAACAGGATGAGCCCGTACTTCTGGGCGGGAAGGTTCCGGTAGAAATCCACCGTTACCTGCTCGGGAGGATAGTAGTCGACGGTGTACCCGGCGGCCTGCAGCACTTGCGTGGCCGACTGAACGAAGGCGGGGTTCGGCTCGCTCAGGGCCAACTGATCGACTATCGCCGCCTTCATCGACGGCGCTTCCGATGTCTGGCCTATCCAGGAAGGCGCGAAGAGCGCGACGACGGCGGCTGTGGGAATACCGATCACGAGAGCCCAGAAGAGGATGGTCGACAATCGTCCGCGCGCGCGACTAGGGCGGCGTTTGCGCTGCCGGCGATTTTCGTCTTCTGGATTTGTGCGTCCCGCCTTTTGTCGACCCATCGCCCCGCACTTCCGGTCGTCGCTAGCGGATCGCTGGTTTGTAGCTAGCCTGCGCCAGACCCTGTCGTATGATACCACGCCGAGGTCGCTTGTGGGAGGCTATCGCCGGTTCTGGCAAAGAGGACGCCGCTTGAGCCGCCGTTGTAGAATGGGGGTGAAAGGTCAAGGAAACGAGATCTGCTCGAGACCAGGTGTCAGGAGGTGCGTATGAATAGAGCTCTCCTCTTCTTCCTCGTGCTCAGCCCTGCCTTGGTGAGCAGCGTGTCCTGCGGGGGAGGAGGCTCCTCCGTCGCCACTCCGGCGCCAACGGCTTCGGCGACAGAATCGAACGGAGGCCAAATGATGACGCTTGAGCTGACCAGCAGCGCTTTCTCCGCCGGCGACGCGATTCCGGCCAAATACACCTGCAATGGGGACGGCACGTCGCCGCCGCTGCAGTGGACCAGCCCGCCGGCGGGCACCCAGAGCCTGGCCCTGATCGTCGACGACCCCGATGCGCCCAACGGCACCTTCGTCCATTGGGTGATCTACAATCTGCCGCCGTCCGCGCGCGGCCTGCCGGAGGGCGTGCCGACCGATGGCAGTCTCGCCGACGGGAGCCTCAACGGGAATAATGGCGCCAACAACCTCGGCTACACGGGTCCCTGCCCGCCGAGCGGCACGCATCACTACCACTTCAAAGTCTACGCCCTCGACGTCAAGCTGGATGCAGCCGCTGGCTGGAGCAAAGACCAACTCCTCGGCGGCATGCAGGGCCATATTCTGGCCCAGGGGGAGCTCGTCGGGCTGTACGCCAAGCAGTGACGTCAGCGGCGGCTCAACGGCCGGTGAACGCTGGCGGGCGCTTTTCGAGGAAGGAGGTCACGCCTTCTTTGAAGTCCTGCGACGCGAAGAGGGGCAGGAGCTGCAGGTAGGCGTGGTGGACGTTCGCCTCGAAGGTCTCCTCCAGCCCCAGCCGCATTAGCCGCTTCGCCCCCTGAACCGACAGCGGCGCGTTAGAAGCGATCTCCGTCGCCCAGGAGCGCACCTCGTCCGTCAGCCGGTCGTGCGGGACGACAGCGTTCACTAGCCCGATCTCCAGCGCTTCTTGCGCGTTCAGGATGCGGCCGCGGAAGACCAGCTCCGTCGCCTTCGCCCAGCCGAGCAGGCGCGGCAGCATCCAGGTACCGCCGCTTTCCGGCAAGATGCCGCGACGCGTGAATATCGCCCCCAGGCGCGCCTGGTCAGAGGCGATACGCAGATCGCAGCCCAGCGCTAGGTCGAAGCCGTAGCCGACGGCCGGACCATTGATGGCGCCGATAACAGGCTTGTCCGTCGTGTGGAGGGCCATCGGCGGGCTGTTCGGCAGGTCGAAGCGCGCGCCGAGCGGGGCAGCGCCGCTGTCAGGGTCTACGCCGAACATCTCCTTGAGGTCGAGCCCGGCGCAAAAGCCGCGACCGGCGCCGGTGATCACGATCACGCGCACCGCGGGGTCGGCGTCGGCGTCGCGGAGGGCGAGTGGCAGGCTGCGCAGCATGGGCAGAGAGATTGCGTTCAACGCCTGCGGTCGATTAAGGGTGATTGTGGCGATGTAATCGCTCTTCTCGTAGATCAGGTCCTCGTACTCCATCGAAAGCCCCTTTCCTGGAAGCCGGTTTCTTTCGAGTATGACACCGGTTCCCGAAGGGGGCAACGACGGCGCCGGCGTTGAACCATGAGCGACGCGCGGGCGAATCTCGATTCCAGCGATTCCCGATGGTATCCTGACAGGTGACGCAGATGGAGGCGGTCATGGAAGAACGCCACCCCGGCGACGAAGGACAGCGACGCGAAGCGCGGCGGCAGTCCGGAGCGCTTGAGCGCCTCGCGCAAGACCGTCGCGGCCGCATCGTTGGTGGGGCAGTCTTGACCCTTGTCCTGCTGGTCCTCTGCCTTGGCACGCTGGCGTTGCAGGACCGGTTCAAGGGCCTCGGCTACGTCGGCGTGTTCGTAGTCAACCTGTCGAGCACGGGGATATCCTTCCTCTTCATTCCCGGCCTGACGCTGGCCGGGCAGGCGCTCATCCTGAGCGAGGCGAGGTCGCTGGGGCCGGTGCAGGTGGGGCTGGTGGGAGGCTTAGGGATGGGCCTCGGCGAGATTACCGCCTATGTCGTCGGATCTGTGGGGCGAGACATGGCGCACGGACGTCAGGTCGGCGGCCCGGCCTGGTTCCGCAAGAGCGTCGATGGCACCGGGCGGGCCATAAGCTGGCTGTTGGCGCGCTACGGTGCGCTGACGCTCTTTTTGCTTGCAGCGTTGCCAAACCCGCTGTTCGAGGTTGCTGGATTCAGCGCCGGCGCCGTGCGAATGCGCTTCTGGCGCTTCTTGGCGCCCGTCGTTGCCGGCAAGCTGGTGCGCGGGTTGGTGTTAGCGTTCCTCGGCTACTACTCACGGCACATCCTGGGAATCTAAGCGACAGCGCGGCAGCTTCGCGAACGCGGCGGACGTTGTTCCCTTCACCTAGACGTAGGCATAGAATGGCGCCATGGCCGATAGCGAGGGGGAGCTTCCAATCGAGCCTGGCGAGTCGGCCGCGGCGGAAGCGCGCGCCGGGCTGCGGTCGCAGGCATTTGGCTCGCTGTCCGTAACCAACTTCCGCTATCTCCTGAGCGGCACCCTGGCCTCCAGCTTCGCCATGTGGATGGAGCAGATCGGCCAGGGCTGGCTGGTTGCTCAGCTCACCAACTCCCCATTTCAGCTCGGACTCGTTCAGTTCATCCGCGGCATCAGCATCCTCTTTGTATCGCCGTTCGTCGGCGGCTTCTCCGAGCGCGTCGACCGGCGTGTGCTTGCGGGCGCGGCGACGATAGTGAACGGCCTGGGGGCGCTGGCGATTGCGGTCCTCATCGTTACCCACCACATCGCCATGTGGCAGATTTACATCACCGCCTTCACGGGGGGCTTCTCCAGCAGCATCTACAACCCGCTGCGCCAGTTTCTCGTCTATGACACCGTTGAGTTTGGCCGGCTACCAAACGCTATCGCCCTCAACGCCATGGCGAACAACATGGCGCGAGTAGTGGGGCCGGGGATAACGGGATTCATGCTCGCCTACAGCGTCTCCTCCGTCTTTTTTGGCGAGTCGCTGTTCTTCCTGGCCGCCGCTGCCAGTCTCGCCGCGATTCGCCTGGAACAGGAGTTTCTGCCACAGCACGAGCCCGTGCTTGCCGCCGTGAGCAAGGGCGCCGGCTATCTCCTTCGTCACCGCGCGCTGCTCAGATTGACCCTCCTGCAAGCGATCCCTACCCTGCTCGTCTTTCCCTATCTCTACCTGATGCCGCTTATGGCCCAGAACTACCTTCACGTGGGTGCGGCGGGCTACGGCTGGCTCCAGACAGGCGTCGGCATCGGGGCCGTCGTAGCCGGCGTCGTGGTCGCCGGGGCCGCGAATGTCCGCCACAAAGGCGTCATTGGGAACGCGGCGCTCGTGTTCTACGTCTCGATGATCCTGGCCTTCTCGTTCTCCCGCGTTTACTTCCTCTCGCTCTTCCTCCTGATCGTGGGCGGCGTTGGCTTCATAACCTTCTCCACATTCAACCAGACACTCGTGCAGGTGCACGTGGAGGACGAGTACCGGGGGCGTGTGCTCTCCCTGTACACGATGGCGCAGGGGTTGAACCCTCTCGGCAGCTTGATAATGGGCTCCGTCGCCAGCGAGTTCCTGGGTATCCCGCACACGATCGCCGTCTTCTGTGTCGCAGCGATCATTCTCGCCCTCTTCAGCGGGCTCACGTCGAAGGAGATATGGGACCTCTAGGGGGAAATTGCGCCCCGGCGGGCCGCGAGACGCTGTCGCGCAAGTGCTAAGCGTGCGTTGCGGGCGTCTCCAGCGCCGTCACCAGGCGGAAGAAACGGCGTCCCGCCTCGTAGAGCTCGGGGGGAACGCTGTGGGTCTTGCCGGCGACGTCCACCAGGGGCACGCACGCGATCTCCTGCCCCTTGAGGGCGGCCATGCAGCCGAACGTGCCGCGGTGAAGGAAGTCCACCGCCGCCGATCCCATAAGGGTGCTGATGTAGCGGTCGCGGACGGAGGGCGTGCCGCCACGCTGAAGGTGGCCGAGCACGGTCACCCGCGTCTCGATCCCTGTTCGCCCCTCGATCTCGTCGGCAATGCGCTGGGCGACGCCGCGCTCGGCGAGGCGGATATGCCCGAACTCGTCGTGGCTATCCGTGGGGGCCGCGGCCACCTTCAGACCCTGGATCTGCGTGCCCTCGGCGATCACCATTACGCCGAAGCGGTGCGTCTCGATGCGGTGCGTCGCGTGCTCGACGATATAGTCGATGTGGAGCGGCACCTCCGGGATAGCGATGAAGTCGGCGCCGCCTGCCACGCCGCCGACGATTGCCAGCCAGCCCGTGTCGCGGCCCATCACCTCGACCACCATGATGCGCAGGTGGGACTGCGCCGTCGAATGGAGACGGTCGACGGCGTCGGCGACGACGCCCGTCGCGGTGTCGAAGCCGATGCAGAAGTCGGTCTCGGGAATGTCGTTGTCAATCGTCTTCGGGATTCCCACGATGTTGACGCCGAGCTCGTGGAGCTTGGCGCCCACGCCGAGAGTATCGTCGCCGCCGATGGCAACCAGCGCATCGATGCCGTGACGCTTGAGCGCGCCCATCACTTGCTCGAAGCCGTCCTTCGTGCTCGCGGGGTTCGTTCGAGACGTGCCGAGCATCGTTCCGCTCAGGCCGACGATGTCACGGACCTCGCTCGGGTCAAGGAGATGCATGTCGCCCTCGCCGAGAAGGCCGGCCCAGCCATAGTGGACGCCGTAGACCTCATCGTCCATCGTCCAGCCGCGCTGGGCCACGCCGCGAATGGCGGCGTTCAGCCCGGGACAGTCACCACCACCGGTAAGTACGGCAATACGCAACTTGTTCACCTCTTCCGAAGAATCGACTTGCCGGGCTGAGCCACGGTCGCCTTCCGGTGGCGGCCCTTTCCACCAGCATGTCGCGGAGCCGTGCACGCTTCACGAGCCGGCGCGGCTGCTGGCGATTATACCCCATGATTCGTTGAGGGAGAAAGGCTGGCTGCGGTCGTCTTGCGCGACCGCCGACTTCGGCTGGCCGGCTGCTTCCGGCGTCCTAGCGGGTGCCGAACTCCTCGACGTAGAAGTAGCCGTAGGCGCTTGCGGCGTTCCAGGCGCAACCGACGCCGGTCTCGCGGTAGGCGGGGTTGAGTATGTTCGCCTTGTGACCCGGGCTGGCGAGCCAGGCTGCCATCGCCTCGGCGGGCGTCGCGTAGCCGCCGGCCACGTTCTCGCCGACCGCTATCCAGTCGCCGTAGCCCGCCGCCTCGTCTCTCTCGTCTAAGGTGCGCCCGTCGGCGGTGTGGCTGACGACGTCATTGGCCGCTATGAAGTCGGCGTACTGTTGCGCGGAGCTGGTCAGCGAAGAGTTGGGGGAAAGCGCCGACAGGCCGTTCTCCAGCCGCACCTGGTTGACGATTGCCTCGACCTGGGCGGCGCAGACGTCGCCGGGGGTGGACGGCGCGGCCGTCGGTGGCGGCGCGACCGGCGGCGGAGCGCTGACGGGTGTGGCTTGCGCGACCGGCTGGCGCGGCGCAGGCGCTGCCGGCACGGGCGTCGGCGGCCGCGGCGACGGTGATGGCGGCACGGCGGTCGCGGTCGGAGCCGCAGTGGGTGTCGGCATAGGGGTCGCGGTGGATGGGGGGAGCGCGACGCTGTACTCCATTCCCAATCGGGCGACGCCTCGGCTGGAGGCTTCGCTGACGGCTGACGTCTCCGCCTTGGACAGAGTCGAGGCCGAGAGCGGCGACACCGGCTGCGCGATCAGCAGGGCGGCCAAGAGCTCGCCGAGCAGCAGAGCAGGCGGCACGGCTCGACGGCGGCTAAGGCGAGGCAGCGGCAGCAATCGTTCGACCCTCCGGTGGGCGGTCTCTTTGGGCTTATCCCGATCAATTCTGTTCGCTGGGGGTGCCCTGAGGCGTTCCGGAGAATCCCGTAATCGCTGTTGGGAAAGTCCCTAATCCGTGTGGCAGATGACGGGCGACGAATCCGGGGCGGCGGCGGAAGGCGTGCCGCTGCTAGGGCGTGGCTGCCGTGTCGGAGCTTAGATCGACTGGGCTACGGGATGTAGCGGTTGAGGACCGCGCGCGTACCGCCGACGTTCAATTGCCGGAAGAGGAAGGAGAAGCGCTCTTCAAGCTGCTGGCGGAGGGCGCTGAGCACCTCGTCGGGGAGGTCCCACATCTGGCGCTTGAACGGGCCGAGTCCCCGCTTGCGGTTGCTGTAGATGAACTGCGCCTCCGTTTGGCCCTCTTTCCACTCCGAGGCGAACTTCTCTTTGAGATAAGTGTAGATCTCCTGGCGCAGAGGGTCCGGGAAGAGAGGGCTGTCATAGATCTGTGTCTGGAAGCTCGTCGCCAGGTGGATCTCCGCCGTCCCGATCTCGACGAAGTGGTGGAAGAGCTCGTCCGGCAGCGTCGAGGCGCCGTGCTGCACCGCGCCGGCCATGCCGTACTCCTGGCGGGCCACGCTCGACATCTCCTTGAGCGTATCGAATGCGATCGCCACCTTAGCTACCGAGCCGTCCGGCAGGACGACGCCGCCGTGGCTGCTGCCGGTCTGGACGCTTATCTTGCTCGGCCCCTGGAGACCGCTGCCGGCTAGCACCTCGTGCAGGCTGTCCATGAACGCGCGCAGCTCCTCCGGCGTGCTGTTCTTGCCGCCGACCTCGCCGATCTCGACGCCGACGGATACTTCGACGCTTTGCGGCTGCGTCGCTCGGATGAGGCGGATCATCTGCGCCGCCACCTCGAAGTTCGGGCGCTGCTGCTCCTTCACCGTCGGCCGGCTGAGGTCGACCAGCGTCGAGCTGTCAACGTCGATGTTGAGGAAGTCGTGCTGGATCGCTTCCTTCGTCAGGTCGCCGAGGGCCTGTAGCTCCTCCTCGGGGTTGGCCTTGTACTTGGCGGCGTTCACCTGGAAGTGGTCGCCCTGGATGAACAGGGGCCCCTGATAGCCCTCCTTGATCGCGGCCGCCTCAATGTTGGCCGCGTACTCTGCCGGCCGCATGAACGTGTAGCCGATCTCGGAGCGGGCGATCTCGAAGAGGACGGGGCCGATGTCCAGGCTGCGCATCGTCCGGAAGACCGCCTGCGCTGTATCGTAAGCGAGGGCGCGCAGGTTGAGCGCCGGCACCGTGAAACCGGACACCTCGCCGCGGCCCATCGCCTCGTACAGCGCCTGGATCGAGGCCGGCCGGATGCCGAGGAGGAGAGCGCTCTGGCGGATCGTATCGCGTGCCCGCGCCCGCAGCGTCTCGCTGTCGGCGAAGGCGGCCGTGTAGATCAGGCTATCGATTGCCTCCTTGCGCAGCTTCGCGGCATCGACGATCTTGGACGTGACGCCGTCCCGGAATTCCAGCACACCGCTGAGGTCACTTTGAAGCTGATCGACAGATTGATATAGCATCCTGCCCCCCATGAGTCGTCCTTGCCTGTTTGGAGCTAGCGCGTGAGACGGCGGGTCAGCTCCAGGAGGGAACGGTCGGCCTGCCGGCGTCCGCTGAACGCCTGCTCGAGAGGCGTGAGGCCGGGCTTCCCGCCGATCTCGCCTACCATCAGGCCGCTCTTCCCTTCTGCCAGCGTGTCGACAGCCAGGGCGCCGAACTTGCTCCCGATCACCCGGTCGCGGGCGCTGGGACTGCCGCCGCGCTGAATGTGGCCGAGGACGCAGACCCGGTAGTCGCAGCGCAGGCGCGTCCACACCTGATGAGCAATACCGAACGCGCCGCCGGCCTCGCCGCCCTCTGCCACCACGATTATGCTGCTTCGGCGGCCATGGCGAAAGCCCTGCTCCAGGTGCTGACAGAGAAAATCGATGTCCGTGGGCATCTCCGGGACCAGCACGTCGTCGGCGCCGCCGGCAAGGCCGACCTCGAGGGCGATGGCGCCGCAGACGTTGCCCATGACTTCGACGAAGAAGATACGCTCGTGCGATTCCGCCGTGTCGCGGATGCGGTCGATCGCCTCCAGGGCGATGTTGACGGCGGTGTCGAAGCCCAACGTGTATTCGGTGCCGGGCATGTCGTTGTCGATGGTCGTGGGAATGGCGATGACGCGTACGCCTTGCTCTTTGGAGAGAGCCGCCGCGCCCCGGAACGACCCGTCGCCGCCCAGGACGATCAGACCGTCCACTTTCTCCTCGCGCAGCTTCTGGGCGGCCCTCGAGCGACCCTCAGGCGTCGTGAACTCGGGACAGCGCGACGTGCCGAGGATCGTGCCGCCTCGCTGGATGATGTTGCCGACGGTGCGCCGGGTGAGGGGCACCGTCTGGCCTTCGAGCAGGCCCTGGTAGCCGTGGGCAATGCCGAGAACGTGGAGGCCCCGCTCGGAGGCAACGCGGACGATAGCGCGGATGCAGGCGTTGGTGCCGGGCGCGTCGCCGCCACTGGAGAGCACCGCGATCTTCTTCACACCGTTCTGGTGGTTCATTGGCTCCCTCATGCCTTGGCGGCCCTCGCTTCCCTGCGGGGCCGCCGGGTACGCCGAAAGGAAGAAGCCGTCCCTCGTGCTTCTATCTACCGACATAGTCGGATGACCCGACTCCGGGGACATAGGGAGATACCCTGAGATGCGGAGGAGCCCGCTTAGGCGCGAGGCGCCGGTCGCATGACCAAAGCTATCCGACGCGTTCGAAGATGCCGGTGATCCCCTGGCCGCCGCCGATGCAAAGGCTGATCATGCCGTAGCGAGCCCGGCTGCGCTCCATCTCGTACATCAGCTTGACGGCGAGTATTGCGCCCGTCGCGCCGACGGGGTGTCCCAGGGCGACGGCGCCGCCGTTGGGGTTCGTCTTCTCGATGTCGAGTCCGAGCTCCTTCATGCAGGTCGCGGCGACGGCGGCAAACGCTTCGTTCAGCTCAATGACGTCCATCTGGTCGAGCGTCATGCCGGCGCGGGCGAGCGCTTTGCGGGTGGCGGGCACCGGCCCGTATCCCATGAGCGACGGCTCGACGCCCGCCTCGGCCCGGGCCACCAACCGCAGGCGAGGGCGAACGCCCAGCTCCTCGGCTTTGCGACGGCTCGTCACGACGACCGCCGCGGCGCCGTCGTTGATGCCGCTGGAGTTGCCGGCGGTGACGCTGCCGCCCTCTTTGAATGCGGGTCGCAGGCGGGCCAGCGCCTCCATCGTCGTGTCTGCCCGCGGCGCCTCGTCGGTATCGGCGACCTTCGTCTCGCGGCCGACCTTCACCTCGAGTGGCAGGATCTCGTCCTTGAACCGCCCCGCCGAGATAGCGGCGACAGCACGCTGGTGGCTGCGCAGCGCGACCTCATCCTGGTCTTGCCGGGAGACGTTGTACTTCTCCGCCAGGTTCTCCGCGGTCACCCCCATGTGGACCTTGCCGAAGGGGTCGCCCAGGATGAGGGGGACCGCATCTTCCAGGACGCCGTTGCCCAGGCGGTAGCCGTAGCGTCCCTGGCGCACGTAGAACGGCAGCATGCTCATGTTCTCCGTGCCGCCGGCGACGACGACCTCCGCGTCGCCGCACTCGATCCAGCGGGCCGCGGTATGGATCGCCTCCAGCCCGCTGCCGCAGATGCGGCTCACGTTGTAAGCCGGCACCTCGATGGGAAGGCCGGCCTTGACCGCTGCGTGTCGCGAGACGTAGGCGTCCTCCATCACCTGACCGACGCAGCCGAGCACGACCTGGTCCACCTGGTCCGGGCGGATTCCGGCGCGCTCGATCGCCGCCTTGAAGACGGCGGCCGCGAGATCGGATGCCGACGTGTTCTGAAAAACCCCGCCCATGCGGCCGATTGCGGTGCGGGCGCCGCTGACGAGAACGACTTCCTCCATGGAACCTGCTCCTCTCTTGAGTCGTGGGAAAGCTCTAGCTGAAGTCTAGCTTAGCGGCCGACTTCGAATCAATTGAAGCCGTTTGGCCTGGAGAATCGCTCTAGCGGGCGCTGTAATTCCGCAGACATATGTTGGAATCGCGTCGCCCCTCCGAGAATTAGACAGGGCGACGCATTGCGCGTATCGCCTGACGGGGTATGGCTTGAATCCAGAGGGGGCCGCCGTGGCGCCCCAAAATGCAGCGAGCGAGGTCACCGAAGATGCGCAAACTTAGACTTACTGCTTGCTCTCTCGCCGTCGCACTAGCGGCGGTCGTGGTGGCGGCTTGCGGCGGCGGTTCCGGCAAGAACGCGTCGACGGAGACGCCGAAGCCACCGCAGGCGCCGGTCGAGACCACCGTCACCAACAAGCTCGACAGCCTGGCCGGCTCCGTCGTGATGGTCGCGCCGGGCACGCTCAACGGCAGCGACTTCCAGCCGGTGGCGAGCGGCTCGGGGACCGTGGTCGACAGCGGCGGGCTGATTCTGACGAACTTCCACGTCGTTGACCCGGACGAAGTCGGCGCCTACGACGACATCGCCATCTACGCTGTCGACAACCCCAAGGACACGCCTCGGCTTGCCTACTTCGGCGGGCTTGCCGCCTGGGACAAAGAGCTTGACCTGGCGGTCGTCCGCATCACTGAGAATCACAACGGCATCCAGATTGACCCAAGCAGCATCGATCTGCCGGTTGCCCAGCTCGGTGACTCCGACAAGCTGGAGATCGGCGATAGCCTGACGGTGCTTGGCTACCCGGCGATCGGCGGGGGCTCCCTTGAGCTGACGAAGGGCACCGTCAGCGGCTTCCTCTCCAACGAGGGGCAAAAACAAGAATGGATAAAGACCGACGCCCGGATTGCCGCCGGCAACAGCGGCGGCGGCGCCTTCGACGACAAGGGCGAGCTGGTGGGCATTCCCACCGCCATCTACTACGTGCAACAGCTTGGGCAGGAAGGCTCCGGCCGCATCCGCCCCGTCGACCTGGCGACAGACCTGCTCACTGAGGCGAGGGCCACCACCGCCAGCGTCATCCCCCAAGTCCAGCAGCTGGCGGGAAATGTTGAGGGAACAAACGTCTCCCTCATTTCGCTTTCCGACCTGCCCCGCGGATTTGAGCTAACGGACGAAAGCTCCCTGACCAATGACGATAGGGCCGCGTCTTACACGAACCCCCAAGAGGCTCTTGCCTTCTACCAGAAGTACGGACGCGTCGGCGGCGTGCGTCGCGTCTTCGACGACTTCAACTCGGCGGACGCCGCAGGCACCATGCCTTCCGTGATCGTCGCCCAAGTCGACGTATACGGCACGGTGGCTGGCGCCGCCGGCGCCGCTACCGACTGTACGGAGTTCATGGACACCATGTGGGAGTTTGTTACCGTCACCGGCCTCCAGTTCTACACACCGGACTATGTGTCCGACCCCGGCATCGGCGATCAGAGCTGCCTGTACACCGCCAAAGAGATGGTTGCTTCGCCGGGCGAGCCGCCGGTGCTGCTCAACTTCGTGGGCTTCCGGCAGTCGAACCTCTTGGTCGTCGTCGGCATGATGTCGCTGCAATCCACGCTGCCGTACGGGGAAGTGATCTCCCTGGCTGCTTTGCAGAGCAACCTGCTGGCTCAGGCCGGCGCAACGTCCGCGCCCCGACAGCCGTCGGCGCCCTCGAGGTCGTTGGGCTACTCCACGCCGGAGGACGCCATCGCGGCGTACGTTGCGCCCTACAACGTCAGTTACGTCGGCGACTGCGATCTGGCAGACCCGCGCGCTGATGTCGGAGGCTACTGCTCGTCGCTCCAGGAAGACCGCGGCGGCGAGCAACTCTACCTTGGTGGAGTGACCTTCTCGGAGTTCGACTCGTGGTTCCTTGCCGAGCGCTATTCGGATGGGAGTTGGGCGGTCGTGGATTCCACCAGAGCAGCACACGACAGCGGGGGTGAACTGCAGCCCGCGCCCTGGTAGCTACGCGGGGTTACTGTCCGGCCTCAGCGCGGCTCGCCCAGCTCGTGCAGGAAGTCGACCATCTCGCGTAGCGCTTCCCTTCGAAGAGAGTAGACCCGGCGCCGGCCCTGCCTCGTCGCCCTGACGAGGCCTGCTTCGGTCATCAGCCGCAAGTGATTGGCGGCGCGCGAGGGGGAGACTTCTGTCTCCCTCGCCAGAAACGCCAACGTTCTGTCCGCTTGTTTCATCGTGCGAAGAAAAGCCCGCCGCAACGGATGGGCCAGCGCCTTGTACCTCAGGTCCTCGGCGTTTGTCATGGGGCCCTCCACGACCTACAAGTGAATAATGCGTCAAGGGTGCCCTGATCGTGAATTGGGAGGAACGCCCATCTTGCGCCGCGGATCTACCGATCATCACGCTTCTGCCTCGCAGGCGGGCCCTCAGGCGTGGCTGGCGGCCGGCTTCTGGGGATGGACTCGGTTAAGCGGCCTTCGTTAGCTCCGAGACCTTGGACTGCCGGACGGCGGAGATCCTGGCGATCTCCCCCTTTGCGACGGCGCGCTGGAATGCGTCGACGGCTTCAGGCGAGTACCTTTTGCCGCGGCCCTTCACTATCTCCCGCATAGCCCGGATCGGTGGCCATGGTCCCTTGTAGGGCCGCCGTGAGGTCATAGCGTCGAAGCCGTCGGCTACGGCGACGATAGTGGCGGCTAACGGTATCATGTCGCTATCGAGACCGTCCGGGTAACCGCTCCCGTCCCAGTTCTCGTGATGCCAACGGGTGATCTGACGGGCGGTCCTGAACCAGGGGTCGGGCGGAAGCATCTCCTCTCCCCATATCGGGTGCTTCCTCATGACTTGCCACTCCTCTTCTGAGAGAGGGCCCGGCTTCCTGAGGATGGAGTCGGGGACGCGTAGCTTGCCGAGATCGTGGAGGAGGGCAGCGAGGCCGACCTCCTGCGCCTCCTCTGGGCTGAGGCCGAGCTCGAGCGCAATCGCCTCCGAGTAGTTCTTTATTCGGTGCAGGTGGTTCTCCGTGTAGGGGTCGCGCGCCTCGGCGGCTGTCGCCAGGAGCAGCACGATGCTTTCGTAGGCCCTGCGTTTCTCCGCTCCCGCGCGCCGGCGCTCGACGAAGGAGGAGATGCTCTCGGAGGCGAGGCGCAGCAGTTTGACGTCCTCCTCCCGCCAGACGCGCGTCCCGTTTGTGTTCGAGAACATGATATTGCCGATGTTTCTTCCCCTGGAAGCCAGCGGTACCGCCAGGAGCGAACGGATTCCCAGGGGCTCCCAGGCGTTCTTCTCCGCCGCCGCTTCCGGTGGCAGCGCGGACACATCGGGCACGATCAGAGCTTCCCCCCGTATCATCTTCCCTGCGATCCAGGGGAGGGTGGTGGAGTCGAAGTCTCGGAGGTCTTCGGTACCGGGGGCGCGCCACGCGCTCACAGCGTCTACGCGATTCTTGCCCCGAGCGACAAAGACCACGGCCCGTTCGGCGCCGAACGCTTCCGCCAGGATGGGGAGGGCAGGACCCAGCGCGGCGTCGATGTCCTCCGGCCCGGCCAGCAGGTTGGAGGCTTGGGCGAGGGCGGATTCCATCTTGAGCCTATTCGCCATCTCCTCCCCTGCCCGTTTCTGCGCCGTGATATCTTCCACCGTCCCCACGACTCCGCTTCTCTTCCCGTCAGCGGAGAAGATCGGTGAGACGTGCATCCTTACCCAGCGCGTCTCTTTCGCCGGGGTCAATATGCGGTACTCCTCCGAAAGCTCTCCGCCCGTCTTGTCCGCCTTGGCCCACTCTTCGAGCAGGCTCTGCCGGTCATCGGGGTGCACGGCCAGCGCCAGTTCTTCGCTGGGTCCGCCTTCGACGGGCGCGTCGGTGATCACCCGAAGACGCTCGTTTATGTAGAGGACCTGACCTTTCTCATCCATCAGGAAGATGCCGATCGGCGCCGACGCGCTGAGAGAGCGGAAGCGCTCCTCGCTCTCCCGCAGAGCCTCCTCTGCCCGCTTGCGAGCCGTGACGTCACGGGCCACGCCCTGAATAGCAACCGGCTGGCCGTCCCGCTGGACGACGGCCGCTGCCAGCTCCACCTCGACATAGGTGCCGTCCTTGCGGCGAAGCCTGAACGTGGCGATGCCGGACTGCCTGCCGGTTCGCCTTATCTTGTCGACGAGGGCGAGGGCCATCGGGGCTTGGGATTCATCCATCATGTCGGTGAGGCGGAGACCCGGCATCTCCTCTCGGGAGAAGCCGAGAAAGCGCAG
>JBEKDP010000006.1:0-16898 GCA_050014295.1 Dehalococcoidia bacterium
CCTTCACGTCGTTACGGAGATCGACCCGAAGAGCGGCGCCGTCTTCGCCCGCAATCCCTACAACGGCGACTTCCCCGGCCGCGTTGCCTTCTTCGACGCGGACGAACCGCACTGCACCGTTACCTGTAATCGCGCCGAGTTCCTCGGCCGAAACGGCCTGCCAGGCCAGCCCTCGGCAATGAAAAGGGCTCGTCTATCCGGCCAGGTTGGCGCTGCGCTGGATCCCTGCGCTGCGCTACAGATCCAGGTCGACCTGGCGGACGGCGAGGAACGGGAGATCGTCTTCGTCCTCGGCGTCGGGCGCGACGAGGAGGAGGCAAGCGACGTCGTGCAGCGCTTCCGCGGCCTCGGGCCCGCGCACGCGGCGCTGGAGGCGGTCAAGGCACACTGGGAGCGCGTCCTTGGCGCCGTCCGCATCGAGACGCCGGAGCCAACTGTCAACATCCTTGCCAATGGCTGGCTCCTCTATCAGGCGATTGCTTGCCGCCTCTGGGCACGGACCGGCTTCTATCAGTCGGGCGGCGCCTTCGGCTTCCGGGACCAGCTCCAGGACGTGATGGCGCTTCTCCACGCCCAGCCGCTGCTCATTCGCGAGCATCTGCTACGCTGCGCGGCCCGCCAGTTCCGCGAGGGGGACGTCCAGCACTGGTGGCACCCGCCGACCGGGCGCGGCGTGCGAACGCGCTGCTCCGACGACCTGCTCTGGTTGCCACTGGCGACGGCCCGTTACGTCCTCGCCACGGGCGACACCGGCGTCCTCGACGAGCGTGTCGCCTATATCGAGGGGCGGCCGCTCAACCCGGGCGAGGACTCCTATTACGACCTGCCCGCGCCGTCGGAGGAGACGGGCACGCTCTACGAGCACTGCGTCAGGGCGATCGAGCGGGGAACGCGGCTCGGCGGCCACGGACTGCCGCTGATCGGCTCCGGCGATTGGAACGACAGTATGAACACGGTCGGCCTGGGCGGTAAGGGCGAGAGCGTCTGGCTGGCGTTTTTCTCGCACCATGTGCTTACACAGTTCGCCGACGTCGCGCGCCTCCACGGCGATGCCGCCTTCGCTGAGCGTTCAGAGTCGGAGGCTGCGGCGCTCCGCCGGGCCGCAGAGATGCACGCCTGGGATGGCGACTGGTACCTTCGCGCCTACTTCGATGGCGGCGAGCCGCTTGGCTCTGCCGGCAGCCCGGAGTGCCGCATCGACTCGATACCTCAGAGCTGGTCTGTGATATCCGGCGCCGGCGACCCGCAGCGCATTCGCGTCGCGATGGAGTCTGTCGACCGGCTGCTCGTGCGCCGCGATCAGGCCCTCATCCAACTCCTTGACCCGCCTTTTGACAAGTCCGAACTGAATCCCGGCTACATAAAGGGGTATCCGCCGGGCGTGCGGGAGAACGGTGGCCAATATACGCACGCCGCCGTCTGGGCGATCATGGCGTTCGCGGCGCTGGGCGACGGCCAGCGCGCCTGGGAGCTGCTCTCGCTGATCAGCCCGTTCAACCACGCGTCGACCGCAGAGAAGGCGGCAACCTATCGTGTCGAGCCGTTCGTCGTCGCCGCCGATGTCAACGCGCTGCCGCCGCACGCGGGCGCCGGCGGCTGGACCTGGTACACAGGCGCCGCCGGCTGGATGTACCGGCTGATCGTCGAGTCGCTGCTCGGCCTTCGCTTGGAGGTAGACCGGCTATCCTTCACGCCCTGCCTGCCGGGCGACTGGCAGTCGTTCAGCCTCAGCTACCGCTACCGGGAGACGACCTACGCGATCACCGTCCGGCAGGGAGGCGCGGGCGATGGAGTGCGCGTCGTCGTCGATGGCGCTGAGCAGCACGAGGGATCGATCCGGCTCGTCGACGACCGCCGGCCGCACACGGCCGACGTCGAGATCGGCCGGAGCGACGACAGCAGCCACACCAGCGGTGAGCCTTCGTCCATAGGCGACCTGCCACCTCAGTAGTTTGGTCGGCTACAGTCGCGAGTTAGTCGCGATCCAGCTAAGGAAGGTGGCCACCGCGAACAGCAGAAAGCCAATTCCGTACGTATTGGGGTGATTTGGAGCGAGAAACGGGAGTCGGACCGGCGGCCCTCGGACGGAAGAGACTGTTGCGAAGACCTCATGAGGATAGGACGATTGAGCCAGACTTCGTCATCGATGAATTCGGAGAACCTGTAAGACATATACCTCCATGTCAAGGAGAGCTAGTGGAATTCGGCGAGAGGTTACCTTGGAAGACGAGTGCGGCGCGACTTGGAGCTACGCCCTCGCCTGGCGGCGCCACACCGTGCCGGCGCCCAGCACCACGACGACGATCAGCAACACGAGCCGATGCGCCAGCAACGTCACCCGGGCATCTTGGAACATCCAGCCGGGCAGCCTCGCCAGCGACAATACGTGCGGCACCAGCAGTAGCGGCCTCTGTAGGGCTGGAAACTCCCAAGCCGCGAAAGCGGCGAGGAAGACGCCCGCCACCGCGGCAACCCAAAGTGCGACGCCGGGAACGAAGCGCAGCCACTGCAACCGACGCGGCAGCAGCAGCGAGGGAATCCCCTCCGGCGAGAACGCCGCCACCACCGCCAACATCGTGGTCAGCAGACCGGTCTGATAGATGAAAAAGCTGTCTTCCCAGAATGTGGGGCCGAACTTCTTCTTGAAGCGGTTCAGCGTCCGGAAGCTGTAGATAAAGTTGGCCCGGCTGTAGCAGGCGGCGATGAGCGCTCTTGCCAGCCGGAAGCGGCCGTAGGGCTGGCGGCCGGCGCCCTGCAACGGTGATACGCCGAGGCTGAACAGAGCGTAGCCGTCGCGGCGGGCCGCTTCCCGCGCCGCATCGATCAGCACTTCGGTGGTGCCGTGGGGGGCGTCTCCCCGTCGCAGCAACTCCTCTACCAGCAGCATCCCCCGGGCCGGCGCCGGCGAGCACGTGATCACGCCTATGATGCGGTCCCCTTGCCTGGCGACGAATATCCGCTTTTGATCGCGCAGGGCCAGCGGCCGCGAGCGCAAGAGGAAGGCCATCGGCGGGCCCTTCCGCATCCCCAGCCACTCGGCCGCCACCTCCTCGATCTCGGCGTCCACCGCCGGCGACGGCTGTCGGTACTCTTCGACCGATATGCCGCTCCGCCATCCCCGGTTTATCGCCCACCGCGCTTGCTTCGCGGCCCTTCCGCGCAGCGAGGGTCGCGACAGGTCGAACAGCGATTCCTCGCCGACCTTCACCGGCTTCAAGCCCAGTTCCGCCGCCACCTCCGCCGTGCGCGAAGTCGCCCCCACGAAGGCGAAGCGCCAGCGATGCGTCTCGCAGTACGCGGCGAAGCCGGTTAGCATCGCCCGCAAGTCCGCTTCGGCGCAGACAGGGTCGCCGCAGGCGAGGGCAACCTGCCGGTGCACCTCGTAGGCGATAAACCCGTCGATGCCCGGAGACTCGAAGTAGCGCCAGCCGTCGTACAGCGTGAGCAGAGCAAGCCCGTTGTAGGCGTGCTGCCGAATGAGGCGCAGGCGATGCTCAGCGGTCGATTCTGTCGCCATTAGGCATCATAGTACCACGATCCAGCCGCAAGTCCGAGCGGCGTCTGCGGTCGCGCCGGGCGAGGCGAGAGAATGCTTGGGGTCGGTTTTGACACGACGGGAGACACACGCTATGCTGCCACTGCTTCCGGGGCAGTCAAGGACGGCCCCGATAGCGTCGATGTTCTTGGTTAGAGACTAACGCCGCGGAGCATCCAGCGATTTCATCACAACGCCCAGCCCTTACCAAGGAGGTGTAACGTGCAACGCAAGTTCTTCGTCCTTCCTGCGCTTGCAGCTCTCCTTCTGCTGGTGGCCTTCGGCACCGGCATGCGCTGCATAGTGGCCAAAGCGACTCACGTCAACGATGCGAACACATTCGACGCCACGGCCAACTTCGCTTTGGGCTGGGGCGACGATTGCCCCGTCACCCCCGGCGACGACTACCACGTGCGGCTCATAGGCGTTCAGGCGCCGACGGGAGACGAGTGCTACGCTCAGCAGGCGACGGACTACGTGAAGAACCTCGTGGAGGGCCAGCGGGTCTGCTTGATGCGCGACATCGGCTGCCACGACTCTACCGGGAATCTCTTGGCCTATGTCGGGGTGAACACGGACCCCTCCAAGCTGGGCTGTGACGTGTTCCTGAACCTTGATCTGGTCCGCCAGGGCTATGCCCGTGCGGTCGCCACGCCGCCTGACACCCTACTGCGGTGGCTTCTTGAACTCTTCCAGTGCCAAGCGTATCGAGAGGGACGCGGCATGTGGGGCGCCTGCCCGGACTTGCCGGTGCCGCTGGGATGCAGGGTCGGGCCCACGCCGCCGGCAGGGTCGACAGCCACTCCCGTGCCACCCGAGTCTACGCCGACGCCCGTCTCGACTACCTGCTGCCGGATTTGCGTGACTGGTAAGGCCTGCGGGGACACGTGCATTCCTCGCACTCGCAGGTGCGACGAGCAGACGGGCTGTGCCTGCGACGCCCAGTGACGATTGTCCGGCAGGGCAAGATGCGGAAAAAGGGGAGACTTACCTGGTTGACTCCTCAGGCGACCGGCCGCGACGTCCCTTCTAGGTCGACATCAGCGATATCTGGATGCCGCCGACGCCGGCGTTGTGGATCATGCCCACCCTGGCGTTCGCCACCTGGCGCGGCCCCGCCTCGCCGCGCAACTGCCGCACGATCTCCGTTATCATGGCGCCGCCGGTCGCGCCCATCGGATGTCCCCGGCTGAGGAGGCCGCCGTCGGTGTTCATCGGCTTCTTGCCGTTGATCTCCGTATTCCCTTCCCAGACGAAGACCCCGCCCTCGCCTTCCTTGCAGAAGCCCAGCCTCTCCACCGTCAGGACTTCGCCGGGAGTGAACGCGTCATGGCACTGGGCCACGTCGACGTCCTCGGGGCCTGCGCCGGCCTTCTCGTACACCTTCTGCGCCAGCCACGCCGTGGGGCCCTCGGACAGCTCGAGCTCGCCCGGCGTATAGATGGGTGTAGCCCCCATCGAGGCGACGAAGTAGACGGGCTTCGTCGTATAGCGACGCGCCGTCTCCTCCGAGCAGAGGATGAACGCCGAGGCGCCGTCGCTCGTGGGGCAGCACTGGTAAAGCGTGATCGGGTCCGCGACCATGCGCGAGTTCATCACGTCTTCGAGCGTAAGCGCCACCTGATACTGAGCATAGGGGTTGAGGCAGCCGTTCCTGTGCGCCTTGACGGAGACCTGCGCGAAATGCTCCGGCTTGCTGCCGTAGAGCGCCATGTGCCGCTGGGCCTGCATCGCGTACTCTCCGGGCAGCAAAGCCAGGCCCATCGCACCGGCGAAGCTCATACCGCCACCGGGCATCCGGCCCAGGGCGAGCATGCCGCGCTCCATCTTCTCCACACCGACGACCAGGCACATGTCGTGGGCGCCCGCCTTGATGCCATTAACGGCAAGCTCCGCCGCCCGCGAGGAGCTGGCGCAGGCCAGCTCGACGTTGGTCACGGGAATGCCCGTGGAACCAAGCTCCTCGAAGATGGCCAGACCGACCCCCGCGTTCGCGACCACGCGACCGCAGTAGCCCGCCTGGATGTCCTTGTAGTCGACGCCGGCGTCCTTCATCGCCTCCAGGGCCGCCGTCCGGCCGAGCTCGGCCACGCGCTTCTCCGGGAAGCGGCCGAAGGGATGGAGGCCGACACCCAGCACCACTACTCTCGTACTGTCGTCGCCCACTGCAGTCCTCCCGCGTCGCCAGCCGGCAGGTCAGTCCCCGCAGGCGAACGCCTTCCTTCGTCAGACCGGCCTGAACTTGTACGACACAACGTCGTTGCCTTCCTCGTCTACCTTCATCTTGGCGAGGGTTATCTCCACGTCCATTCCCACCTTGACGGACTCCACGTCGACGTCCGTGAGCACCGCTCTAATGGCCACCTTCTCCGGCAGCTCGATGACCGCGACCGCGTACGGCGCCTCGACCAGCGAGCCGGGCGGCGTCTGGCGGGCGATCGTATAAGTCCATACCTTGCCGCGGGGGCTCAGCTCCGCCTGGCCGAGACCGTTCCGGCCGCAGGCGATGCAGATCAGCCGTTGGGGGAAGTAATACGCGCCGCACTCCGGACAGCGACTGCCGAGCAGTACCGGCTTGCCGTCGGGCGTGTCGGGCAGGCGAAAGACACCGGCTCGCAGCGGCACCATGCGCCTTGTCGTTGTGCTCTCTCCGGAATCGGCCATCCCTGTCTCCCTTCAGCGGAACGCGGCGCCGCCGCCGATGTGCTGGCGGCCCTAGACCGTCACCGCAATCCACTCGCCGCGCGCCAGCGTGAATCCTCCCGGGTCGATCTCCGCTCGGATGACCGTCAGCTCCTCCTCCGTGGGCGGCTCCAGCACGCCCATCGGCTCGGCGATGAGGGGCGTGAAGTCCATCCGCTCCAGCACCTCGTCGAGGCTGATCCAGGGGGCGATTGCGTCCAGCCGCATCATGTGCGTCTTCTCGTCGAAGCCGAACAGCGCCCGCTCGGTGACGACGCGGTATGGCCCGGTGCCGGCGGGCAGGCCCGCCCGCTCCCGCGCGCCCGGCGAGCCGTCGAGGTAGCCGGGAGACGACACGAAGTCCGTCTTCTCCACGAACTTGCGCTTCTCCAGCTTGGTCATGATTATCGTCTGCCAGCAGCAGGAGGCGATCTCGTTGGCGCCGCCGGGCCCGCCGAACCGCCTCTCCGGATGGTCATAGTCCTTGCCGAGGAAGGTCGAGTTGAAGTTGCCGAACTTGTCGATCTGGACCGCGGAGAGGATGCCGCAGTCCACGTAGCCGAGAGTCGCGTGGGCATCAACGATGTTCATGCCTTCCCAGGCAACGGAGCGATAGTGAGAGCGCGACGAGCCCAGCATCATTCGCGGCAGGGGGAAGTCGGGCCTTGGCGCGATTGCGCCCTCTTCGACGAGGAAGCCGACGCCGGGCGTGCGCATCCGCTTGGCGAGGAGTATCGCGAACAGCGGTGGCCCCGCCATCTGGACGAAGTAGAGCTTGTCCTCCTCGATCATGTTGGCGATCGTGCAGATGTTTTGCTCCAGGTCCGTGAAGGTCAGATCGGTCATTGGTAGCCCTCCCGAACGGTCTCTTCCTGCGTCAGCCTCAGGAGCTTGGCGGCTCCCACCCGCTTGTCGAGCATCTCTTCGTGGGAGGCGACGCTGAAGACGTACTTCTCGAGGTAGTCGTCGGTCGTGCCCTGCATCTGAGAGAAGGCGAACTCCAGCGTGTTCTCGATGTCAGCGACGTAGCGGCCGGGCACGCTGCCGGGATAGGTGCCGAAGGGCGCCAGCACGACGGCATCGACCAGGTAGTAGGGGATGGTCGTCCGCTGCGGACTTTGCCTGATCTCTTCGTTGCTGATTATCTGCTCCGTCGAGATGACCAGCTTCCTAGAGGCCATCGCGATCTCCCGTGGCGCCACGCCCGCCCCGTAGATGCGCGCGTTCCCGAACTCGTCGCACTCGTGGACGTGGATCAGGCCGACGTCCGGATTGAGCGCCGGCACCAGCACGACCGGCTGCCCTGTGTACGGGTCTTCGACCAGTTTGGCGCCGGATTTCTCGAACACGTCCGTGCCGCCGATGTAGCGCATGGGGAGGAAAGGGACGCCGAGAGCGCCGGCGAGCAACCGATAGGAAAGGGCGCCGTTCGACCACTCGATGAACTTGAGCTGATCGCTTCGGAGCGCGTTGTTTATGATCGCGCCCGTCTCCATCCAGCCCACGTCGACCTTGCTGACGCAGCCGCCGGCCACCAGCAGAGTCGCGTCCGCCCAGCTAAACTTGGCGGCGATCCAGAGGTCCTTCTTCCGCTGCCGGATCATCTCGCGGAAAAGCGATGCGGGCCCGCGGGCGGCGATGTTCAGATCGTAGGCCAGATAGTCGCCGTCAGCGACGAAACGGGAGACCGCCTCCTGCTCCGTCATCAGCTTGCTCACGAGCGCCCGCGTCTTGTGATCGCGCACCCATGCTCTCATCGCGTCGGGGTCGGGTGGTTTGAACTCGCCTTTCCCAGCAGCCAGAACTTCCATATCCATACCTCCGGAGGAGAATACGGCGCTCGCTCTCGCTCACGACGGGCGGGCGGGCGCCACTATTGGCCCTCGTCCTTGTAGACCGGCTCCCCCTCCCCCTTGCAGGCAACGACGTTCCCCGGCGTCGACTCGTAGCTCACGGGGGTGTCGGTGAAGCGCACCCACTGGCCGTTTACCACCCTCTCCAGCCACATGCCCTCCGACACCCGGTGATCGGTCGGGCTTAGGTTCACCGGCCCTAGGCAGAGGATGCAGCAGTAGTCGCGGATGTTCTCCGCCCCCTCGACGACGCTCTCGCGCGTCAGATTCGGCCCCGCGTTCTTCAGCGCCTGCACCGTCAGCTCCGCCACCGACATGCCGTACTCGGTCAAGCTGCTCGGCTGCGTGTTCGGCGCGAACTGCTTCATCATCGCTATGTGCTTCTGCACCCCGGGGTCGTCCGTCTCCGAGATCATCTTCCCGGTGGTCACGCTCACCATCCCCTCAGCGTTCTGGGCGCCCGCCAGAGCTATCGTTATCTCGACCGCGGAGACGGCGCTCGTAATGAACGGCACATCCCAGTGGAGGGTCTCGCGTGCCACCTTGATTGCGCTGGCCGCCGAGCCCGGGTTGGCCATCAGGACTACGAAGTCCGGGTTGTCGGCCTTCAGCCGCTCCATCTGCGCGGTGAGGTCGAACTGCCCGAAGTCGTACGCTTGCGCGGAGACGAGCGTGATGCCCGAGTCAGAGTTCTCCGTCAACTCCTTCGCCACCTGCAGCCCGGTGTTGCCGGCCTCGTCGTTCTCATAGAGAATGCCCTCTCTCTTGCCGGCGAAGGTCTTCCCTACGTACTGCCCCATTATCTTCGCTTCCGTCACGTAGTCCGTGGTCATCGCGAAACGCGTCTTCACAATCGGGTCCGTGAAGACCGGGTCGCCGCCGCCCACGAAGAGGTCGGGCACGCCCTTCTCCGCCAGGTAGTTCATCACCGCCAGATGAGTCGGGTCGCCGAGGCCGCCGACGATGGCGAACACCCCCTGCTGCTCCACCAGGTTCCGCACCACTTCGACCGCGTCCGGTGGGCTATAGTGGTCATCCCCAACGATGAACTTGATCTTCCGGCCGTAAACGCCTCCCTGCGAGTTCACGTAATCGAAGTAAGCGCGCATCCCGTCCGCGACGACGCCATAGGTCGCCGCCGGTGAGTTGCTGAGCGGCATGTGGGTGCCCAGCACGATCTCCGTGTCGGTAACGCCGGGCACCGGGTCGCCAGTCTGCGTCGGTCCAGACCCCGCTTCGTCCTTCGCCTTCGAGCAGCCGGCCGCAGCGAGAGCCGCTACCAGCAACAACAGGAACAACCCAAATGCCCACCTTCGCATCGTCATCTTCCTCCCGAATACCTACTCCTCGACGGGCCCGTCAACACCCTCGCGGAACCAGGTCACCGGCCGGTACTCGCGCGGCACCATCCCGTCCTGCTTGAACCGCGGATATCCCATCACCAGCGCTGCCATCAGCTTCCAGGGAGGCTGGATGCCCAGCTTCTCGGCCAGCGGCGGGATAAGACCGGCGATGGTCGCGAAACCCACCCAGCAGACGCCGAGACCGAGCGAGTTCGCCGCCAGAGCCATGTTCTCGCCGCAGATGCCGATGTTTATCCCGCCCGCGCTTATGCCGCGCTCGTCCTCCAGTATGAAGACCACAACCGGCGCGGCGAGCAGGATCGGGCCGTTGCGCTTGGCAGCCGACCCCAGGCCGGCGATCACCAGGCGCGGGTCGTACAGCGCGGGCTGCGGCATTATCTCATAGCCGGCGGCGAGCTGCTTCACCAGCTCGTCGTCCATGTACATCGTGTGCATAAAGTTGATGCCGGCCCAGGCGCCCTCGTTGATTTCGTCGATCAGCGCCTTGTTGGTGATGACGATGAACTTCCACGGCTGCGCATTGCCGGCGCTCGGAGCGAAACGGCCCGCTTCCAGTACCCGCCGGACGAGGTGCTCCGGCACCGGCTTGTCCTTGAAGTTGCGCGTGCTGCGTCGCCTCAGTATCGCCTTCTCGACGGTCGTCCACTCGTCCGCGTTGCCGTCGGCGTCCAGCGGCTTCGTCGGCGGCCTCGCCTCGAGCGCGTGCGGCAGCGTGGCGTAGAAGCCGCCGGCGTCCACGTGATAGGGCTCGACGATGGAAATCGCGTCCGTCGGACAGACCACCATACAGTTGTAGCAACTGAAGCAGTCGTGATTCTCCACCAGGTGCGGTTCCTCGCCCTCGACAAGCTCCCATGCCCGGAACGGGCAGACGTCCCAGCACAACTGGCATGCGGAACCCCGCGGCCGCGTGCACTTCTTCGGGTCCGATCTCATCACCCCCATGTGGACGCCTTCCGGCCGAAAAACCGCCTTCACGTCTTCCCAGGGCATCTGCTCTTCCTCCTACTGGCGTTCGCGGGGGGAATGGCACCGGCCGCTAGATGTCGCTTTCGACCACCTTGGTCGAGGCCGGCTCTCTGGCGGTGGGGGATTGACGTCCAACTCGTAGTCGAGCGGACGAGCCGGCGCAGATGGGCGGCGCGCCGGCGAGGCGATAGTAGCGAATTGGCCCATCAGTTCCGAGCATCAGCGGCGATCCGGGGCTCCCGAAGCGTTCGACGACCCGCCTTCGTCTTGCCCCTGATAGACGCTACCACAGTCTCCATCCTCGAGCCATAGCCTGAGGTGGAGTGAAGCGGAAGGGCTGCACGGCACGCGCGGCCCGGCCTCACCAACCTCTTCCATCCGCTCCCAGAGCGAGACCGCATTTGGGTCGCACTTCTTTACACTCCTGCAACACACTCCGACCGTGCATCCTGCATAATGGGAGAGATAGCCCTGAGCCGGCGCAGATCACTTTCGGAGGGCCATCGATGTCCGCAATAGCCAAGCTCTACGAACGCAGGCGACTCGCGGTGAAAGTCGTGTCGCTGCCGGCGGTCTCCTGGCGTCTGGCGGCGTCCGTAAGCGTTATCGGCCTGGCGGCGTTCCTCAACGCCTGGAATCTTGCCCAGAACAGCTACGGCAACACCTTCTACGCCGCCGCCGTGCGCAGCATGACGCAGAGTTGGCACAACTTCTTCTTCGCCTCCTACGACCCTGGCGGCTTCATTACCGTCGACAAGCCGCCGGTGTTCCTGTGGGTGGGTGCGCTCTCCGCCCGCGTCTTTGGCTACTCGAGCTGGTCGATCCTGCTCCCCAGCGCAATTGCCGGCGCCGCAAGCGTCGGCCTGCTCTGGCTGATCGTGCGGCGCTACTTCGGCCCGCTGGCGGCGACGATCGCAGCCCTCGTCCTGGCGCTCTCGCCGATATCGGTGGCCGTCGACCGCCTGAACCTTCCCGAGCCGTTCCTGATCCTCGCCTTGATCGGAGCGGCGGGAGCCGTCCTGCGCTCGCTGGAGAGCCAGAGCCGCCGCTGGTGGGCCTGGACAGCGCTTGCCGGCTTCCTCGTCGGCGTTGCCTTCAATATCAAGATGCTCGACGGCTGGATACCGGGCCCCGCGCTCGTGCTCGCCCTGATCGTCGCCGTGCCGGCCCTATCGCTAACTTCGGCGCGACGTTTGCTCGGCCGCCTGGCGGTGCTCGGGGCCGTGACGCTCGTCGTCTCCGCCTCATGGATGGTCGTCGTCGACGCCTGGCCGGCGTCCGACCGGCCTTACATCGGCGGCAGCACCAACAATACCGTGCTAAACCTCGCCCTGGGCTACAACGGATTCAGCCGCGTGGACGGCCAAAGCCAGGGCGGCGGCGGCGCCCGGTCGTTGCCCAACCCGAGTCAGGGTCAGCGCCTGCCGAATGGGACGGCCGGCGGGCGGGCGCAAACGCCCGGCGGACCGCCGGGCCAACCGGGAGGGCCAGCGCCGTCCGGAAGCGTGCAGGTCCCCAGAGCGCAGCCCGCTCCCACGAGACCAAGCTCGGCGGGAGGCTTCAGCGGTATCGGCGGCATCATCGGCGGACTCCCCAGCCTTCTCCGGATGTTCGACGACGCGAACGGCGGCCAGATCGGCTGGCTGCTGCCCTTCGCGCTGGGCGGTGCGCTGGTCGCCCTCTGGTCCTGGCGCCGCGACCCCGTTCGGCGCGCTTTCGCCGTCCTGTTCCTGGGCTGGGTCCTCCTCTACGGCGGAATCTTCTCTTACGCGCAGGGTATCTACCATAGCTACTATACGTCGGCGATGGCGCCTGGTGTCGCCGCCCTCGTCGGTGTGGGAACCGTCGCCCTGGCAAGCGCCGTGCGACGCGACCGACGGTGGCTGATCGTCGCGGTCGGGCTTGTCGGCCTCACCCTCTGGACGCAGCTCCAGATAGCGGGGCGCACACCCGAATTCTACGGCTGGGTTCGTCCGCTGGCCGTAGCCGCCGCCCTCGCCGGGGTCGTCGTGGTTGCGGCCCTCTCGCTCCGACGCCTTCCCGTGGCCAGCGCCCTGGCGCTGAGCGTTACGGGGCTGCTGCTATTGCCCGCCGCGTGGTCATGGAATGTATCCGCCAGCTCCCCTCTCAACGCAACCTTGCCCCAGGCTGGGCCGCGGCAGGGCGCGTCCGGCGGGACGTTCGGCTCCCAAGCATTCGATTCCGGCACGCCTCAGCTTGCGGCCTGGCTGAAGTCGCACAACGACGCCGGCGCGACCTGGCAGCTGGTCGTCCCCAACTCACAGGACGCCTCCCTGCTGATCGCCGAATACGGCGAGTCGGTGATGTCGCTGGGCGGATTCATGGGCTCCGACAACACCATCTCCGTTGCCGGCTTCGCCGACCTCGTGTCTTCCGGAGCCGTCCGCTACGTCCTGGCCCAGGGAGGACCAGTCGCGTTCGGACGGGTCTTGCCCAATGCGGGAACGGATGGTCGGACTAACGGCGGCACGCAGGCCAGGATCCCCGGCGGCTTGGCCGTAGTGGCCACGTCAGGCCCGAACGCCGTGATGTCGGCGGTTCAGAGCGCCTGCACCCTCGTCAGCGATGCGCCGTCAAACTATCGAAGCTCCCTCTATGACTGCGCCGGCCAGGCCGACGCGATGCGCCAACTCCTGCCCTGACCGCTCTTGACATTGACACGCTAGTGCATGTTAATATCATATTATAGTAACTGTTGAAAGAGTGTCACTGTCATGAGCACCTCCGGGAAAGACAAGTGGTGGATCCTCGGGGTCCTCTGCCTCAGCGTCCTAATCATCGGGATGGACAACTTCATCTTGAACATTGCCCTTCCCACGCTGGTGCGCAGCCTTCACGCCTCCGAGACCCAACTGCAATGGATGGTCGATTCTTACATCCTGATATTCGCCGCGCTCCTGCTCACAATGGGAAGCCTGGGCGACCGGTTTGGGCGACGGTCTTCCCTCCAGATCGGCCTCGCCATCTTCGGCGTGGGCTCCTGTCTCTCGGCCTTCGCCCAGTCGGCGAACATGCTGATCTTCGCCCGCGCCGCCATGGGCGTCGGCGCCGCCGCGATCCTGCCGTCCACCCTTTCGATTCTTACCAACACATTCCCTTATGAGGAGCGCGCCCGCGCCATCGGCATCTGGGCCGGCGTGTCCGCCATCGGGCTCGCGACGGGACCCATACTCGGGGGGTGGCTTCTGGGACACTTCCCCTGGGGCTCAGTGTTCCTGATAAACGTCCCCGTGGTGATCTTCGCCCTCATAGTGGGGCAACTGATCCTCCCGAACAGCAGGGACCCCGAAGCGCCCCGCCTCGATATCGCCGGCTCTGGGCTGTCGATCATCGGGCTGGTCTCTTTGGTTTACGGGATCATCGAGGCGCCGACGAAGGGGTGGGGCTCAGGCGAGATCGCCGCCTCCTTCGCGGTGGCCGCGGTCGGCCTCTCGGCCTTCCTGATCTGGGAGCTTCGCTGTGACCACCCCATGCTGAACCTGAGGTTCTTCCGCAATCCCAGCTTCTCAGCGGCGAACGCCACTGTCACCCTGACGTTCTTCGCTCTCTCCTCGGCACTGTTCTTCCTGACTCAGTACTTCCAGTTCGTGCTGGGGTACTCGCCGCTAGAGACCGGGTTCCGCCTCTTGCCGATGGTCGCCACGATGATGGTGATGGCGCCCATCTCTCCCCGGCTGGCTGAGCGCTTTGGCAACAAGCCGTCGGTTGTCGGTGGAATGCTGGTGGCAGCCGCCGCGACCTTCTACTTCTCCAGGACTACACCGGAGTCCGGCTACCCTCACGCGGCGATCCTCCTTGTCGTCATCGCCTTCGGCTTGTTCCTGGCCATGGTGCCCGCAACGAACTCGATCATGGGCTCGCTGCCGCTTGGGAAGGCAGGCGTGGGCTCTGCCATGAACGACACGACGCGACAGGTGGGCGGCGCGCTCGGCGTCGCCGTTCTGGGGAGCATACTGACCTCCGTCTACCGGTCGCAGATTCAATCGGCGCTCAGTGCTCTGCCGCCGAATGCCCTGGCCTCCGCCAAGAACTCCGTCGGTGCGGCAATTGCCGTCGGCAACGGCGTCGGCGGTTCTCCCGGCGACGCCATCGTCGCAGCCGCCAAAGCCTCGTTCATCCACGGCATGGATCGGGGTATGGAAGTTGGAACCATTTTCATCGTGGCGAGCGCCATCGTCGCGCTCCTGTGGCTTCCCAATCGGGTTATTCAGCCTGCGGAAAGCAAGGCCGAACCACCGGGATTGGAGGACGCAAATGCCGTCAGAGAATGACCGACCACCCCTGGGGTTGCGCGAGCGCAAGAAGGCCAAGACGCGCGCCGCCATCCAGCAAGAGGCCCTGCGCCTCTTCCGCGAGCAGGGCTACGACGCCACGACCGTGGAGCAGATCGCCGAGGCCGCCGAGGTGTCGCCGAGCACCTTCTTCCGCTACTTCCCGACCAAGGAGGACGCGGTGCTGTACGACGTCCTCGACCCGCTGATGATCGACGCCCTTCGCGCGCAGCCCGCCGACCTCAGCCCAATCCAGGCCCTGCGCGACGCGTTTCGCGCGGCGGCTGCCGCCATTCCCGCCGAGGAGCTGGCGCGGCAGCGCGAGCGCGCGGCGCTGTTCCTCGCAGTTCCCGCCCTGCGTGCGGCAGTGCTTGACGAACTCGCCCGGTCGATCCGCTTGGCTGCCGAGATGATCGCTGAGCGCCTGGGACGCCGTCCGGACGACTTCGCCGTACGGAGTTTCGCCGGAGCCCTGATCGGCATAGCGATGTCGGCCATGCTCGCCCTCGCCGATGATCCGGCGGCGGACCCCTTCGCGCTGATGGACGCTGGCCTGGCGCACCTGGAGGCAGGCTTGCCGCTTTGACCCGGCAAGCGCGCTATGCCCTCCTGGCAGTTGCGTTCCCGCCTCGCCCGACGCTAACCTAATGCCGTCATGCATCTGAAGCTCGATACGTCGTTCTACGAACGCGACGCGAAGACGATCGCCAGGGACCTGCTGGGCAAGTACCTCGTCTTCCAGCCGCCGAACCTCCGGCTGGCGGGCAGAATCGTCGAGACCGAGGCCTACCTGGGCGAGAGAGACATGGCCTCTCACGCCTTCCACGGCAGGACCAAGCGGACGGAGGTCATGTTCGGCGCCGGTGGCCACGCTTATGTCTACTTCACCTATGGCATGCACTGGCTGTTCAACGTCGTCACCGGAACAGCCGGCGCTGCAGAAGCGGTCCTCCTGCGGGCGCTGGAGCCGGTCGAGGGAATCGAGGCGATGGTCGTCAACCGCGGCGGCAGAGACGGCCGTCTGCTGACGTCGGGCCCGGCGAGAATCACCCGCGCTTTCGGCATCGACGGCGCCTTGAACGGCGTCGACCTCTGCGGCGACCTGATCTGGATCGAGGACAGAGAGGAGAGCGTCAAGCAATCACAGATCGTCGCCACCAAGAGGGTCGGCGTCGCCTATGCGGGGGTCTGGAAAGACAAGAAGCTGCGATTCTACCTGGCGGGGAGCGAGTTCGTCTCCAGACCTCGACTTGGCCTGCCGGCGCCCAAGCGCCGTCACTGAGCGCTTATTCGTCGCCCGCTACTGCTGCCCGGAGAGCTCGTCGAAGAAGTACTCGTTGTAGTTGCAGCGGTTCACATATTGATGTGTCGGCGGGGTGGCCAGGGCAACATCGAGCGCCTTCGCGTACGCTTGCGCGATGAGCGCATGACCGATGTCGCCCGGGTGATACCCATCACCCTGGCACTCCTTACCCATGAAGCAAGGCTGCCCCGGCTGGGAAATCGCGTCCTCTCGTTTGTCAGTCGCGGCCCATAGGTCGGCCACCGCTATGCCTCTTTTGCTAGCCTCTTCGCGGATAATCTGGCTGAAGAGACTCATTTTGGCGTACTGCGCCGTGTCCGGCTCCCACCCCAGCCAGGGAATCGTGCCAACGACCACGGTCGCGCCGCTTCCCTGCAGGCAGTCCAGCATCATTCCGTACATTTGTCGAAACTGACTTGAGTTATACACTGGCGCCCAATGCACGCCGACTTCCACGATGATCAGGCTTCGGTACCTGTTTGCGGCATTCTGCGATGCGATCAGATCGTTGTACGCGGTCAGGGTAATTATCAACTGGAATGGGTCATCAATACCGCGGCTCTTCAGGTCATCGCGCACCAAGGGCACAAACGCGTGGTCCCATGAAGAAGCCCAAGCGCCGAGGGTGACGCTGTCGCCCATGAAGACCACGGGGGACGTGTCAACAGCGTAATCCTTGGGCATCAAGAGAAGCGCCCACAGGGCTACGAAAAGGACCAAGACTCGCATTCCGCGTCCGTCCGGCGCCGTGGAACCCGCCCCAGGCAGTTCGGTGCCGTCAGGCACGGCGCTCGATCTATTAGATCGTATTCCCTGCACTCTTTCCGAGCAACAGCGAGGGAAACGTCGCCCCCGGCTGCCCCCCACCGTTCCCCGCTCGTTGGCGCCCAGACCGTCCCG
>JBEKDP010000007.1:0-16736 GCA_050014295.1 Dehalococcoidia bacterium
GTTGGCTCTTTCGCGTCCGCCCTCTCGCGCGGCAAATGGCGCCGGAACGCAGGCTCGATGTCGATCTCCAGCGAGCGCAGGACGCACGCTACCAGGCCCCCCCAGAAGCCACAGACCAACGTCAGCTCCACGATCTCGCCCTCGCTCAACTGAGAGCGGGCTGCCTCGAAGACGTCGTCCGGCACCAGCCTGTCGCCGACGGCGGCGTCGGCATAGCGAAGGGCTGCGCGCACGCGGGCGTCAAAGACGTCGGCGGCGGTCCAAACCCGCAGGCGGGCGATCTGCTCGTTCGTGACGCCAGCCTGCTTGGCGAGGGGGACGTGGTGCGCCCACTCGTAGTCGGCGCCGGTTGTCTGGGCGATACGGAGGATGACAATCTCGCGCAGGACCGGCGGCAATTGGCCGTAAGACAAAAGGGAATTACCCAGGCGCAGGAAGTTGCGAAGAGAGCTTGGACTGCGCGCAAGGGCGCGGTGCAG
Source organism: Dehalococcoidia bacterium (assembly GCA_050014295.1). GTDB lineage: Bacteria > Chloroflexota > Dehalococcoidia > DSTF01 > JALHUB01 > JBEKDP01. Next base: position 480 of record JBEKDP010000007.1, read on the forward strand.
ATTCAGGACCTCTCCGCCCTGCTCCCTTATCTTGGCCATGACCTCATGGGCATCCCCGGTGGCCTGAGAGGGTGTCGCGTAGCTGACACGCGCCATGGTTACCTCCTTGTCCGGTATGGACGGAGTATAGCGGATTCGAGGCGCGAGGGCACGTTCTTGCGCGGCTGGGGCGCGCGGCGTCTCAGGATACGGCGCCCGGGATGAACTCGGGAGGCCGGACGGCGCGCATCTTAAGCGATTCCGGGGGGCAGCCGACGACGCAGGCGCCGCAGCCGAAGCACTTGTCGGCGCAAATGGATGCTTTGAGCCGCTTGCTCCCCTCGACCTTGGCCATCGTTATCGCGTCAAACTGGCAGCGGTCGACGCAGTCCTGGCAGCCGGTGCAAGAGTCGACGTCCGCCATATAGGCCTCGTAGCGGCTCTTCTCCCACCAGTCGGCAACGGGGATGTCGCCCGTGTCGAGGGAAACGTACTCCTCGCAGCAATCGCGACAGCACTGGCAACTGGTGTTGACGCCGGTGAGGTTGGCGTTGTTGGCCCAGCGGTGGATGAGCCCGTCGTCTTCGATCACGTCGCACAGGGCGAGCGCCTGCTCCAGCGTGAGCCGCCTGCCGGAGCCGCGATTGAGGACGTACTCAGCACCGCGGCCGAACTGGAGGCAGTGCCAGGTCTCGGCCTCGGCGGTGTGCGCGCACTGCTCCCCGACGGCGGTGGTGCGCGTGCGGCAGGAACAGGGCACGACGGCGATCAGCGGCTGCGCCTTCAGGATCTGGTGGAAGTCCTCGCAGGGGAGGACACCGGGCAGGTCCCTGATCGCGTTGTGAGCGGGGATGACCCGGCTGAGGCGAACGTTGACGGCGCGGAACATCGCCGCCAGGCGAGGATACATCTCCTCCCGGCAGAAATCCTGCCATTTCTGGAAGAAGGCGCGGTCCTTCTCGATGTCCACCTGGCGGCCGGACAAGGTGGAGTCATGAAGCTGGATGATATGTCGGGCGAAGCGGAAGTAGTCGCGGTCGTTGAAGTCTCCACTGGGGAAGGCTATGCCCTTGTAATAGAGCGCGTCGAGCTCCCTTCGAGCTTCTTCTTCGGGAACGCCGGTTTTCGCCGCGACCTCAGCGACGCTGCCGGGCAGTGCCTCGGCGAGCCGCGCCTGCTGGGACGTCATGAGCATTTGAAGAATGGAACGCAGCAGCGTCGAGCCGGGGAAACCCAGCCTTCCGGCCAGGGCATCATAAGGGTCGCCGGTGGTCATCGTCGCGGCCTCCTCTTCTCTGGGCGACCGTGCCCCAACGACAGCCGGCCGCATCCCTTCGAGAAAAATTCTACCCTAGGGTGCGAGAAGAGGGCAAAGAGGAAGAATACCCTTACTGATGATCGATGGGCCACAGTGGCGGGCACTCTTGCGGCGCCGCGGCGTTCCAGACGCTAGTAGGTGCCGACGTTCTCAAAGATGCGGCGCGGATTTTCGCGCATCATGACATCGACTTGCCGTTGGCTGACGCCGGCTTCAAGCAGCGCCGGGATTATGGCGTCGATGACGTGGAAGTGGTTCCAGTTAGGGAGTACTGCCGCGACAACCTCCGGCTTGTAGAGGTCGAAGTAGACCAGCGCATCGTTGGAGAGGATCATGCGCTCCGCGTAGCCCATCTCGCAGAGCTTGACAACAGTCGCGATACGTTTCTCATCGGGCAGGAAGAAATCAATGCCGAAGCGGTCCATGCCGATGTAGGAGCCACGGTCCAGCAGCTTGGTCAGATAGTCGAGGTCGTCGCTGTCGCCAGCGTGGCCGATGATTACCCGCCGCAGATCGACGCCCTCGCTCACGAAGATGTCTTGCTGCTCGATACCTCGACGCGTGGCGGCATGGGTATGCGTGGAGATGGGGACGCCAGTGCGCAGGTGGGCGCGTGCGACCGCTCGCAGCACCTTCTCGACGCCGGGGGTGACGCCGGGCTCGTCGGTGGCGCACTTGAGTACCGCCGCCCTGATGTCGGTGCCCTGAATGCCTTCGGTGATGTCACCGATGAAGAGGCCAGCCATATCGTCTATCTCGCGAAACAGGAAATAGCCCGGCAGCTCGTTGAAAGTGTAGATGCCGGTGGCGGCTATCACGCGGAGTCCGGACTTCTGCACCAGCGGCCTGACGAGTGGAATATCGCGGCCGATGCCGAGAACCGTGAGGTCGACCATCGTGTCGACGCCCTTGGCCTTGAGGGCCGTGAGTGTATCAAGGGCCTTGCCTAACTCCGCCTGCTCATCCCAGACGCAGGGGAAATTGGAGGTAACCCCCTCCGACCGGCCGAAGATGTGCTCGTGCATGAGCGTGAAGCCAAGATCGGCGGTGCTGATGCGGCCGGTCATCGTCTCCACAGACGTGGTTCTCGCGGACATCGACTCAGCGGTCACGATGGCACGCTCCTCTTCTATCGCTTGGGATCGGCCTAGTCCTTTGGCGTCACGTCGGCGACCATCAGGGCCATATCGCGGTACTGCTTGAGCGGCGACTCGAAGAGGATCATCATCCGCTGCGCCTCCATCGAGCCCTCGGCGTGGACGGTGGTCACCTCCATGTGCGCAGCCTCGGCAGAGGCGACCATGTTGTGCGTGAGTTGCAGGAGACGCATCCGCTCCTCGGTCGTGTACTTGGCGGCGCCGCCCAGGTAGTGATCGAGGTAGTCGTGGATGTCAGGGTTCTGCCAATCGAGATAGGTTGGCATGGTCGTGATAATGCCGCCGGAGACGTCTTGAATCAGCTTCATAATCTCATGGTAGTTCTTGGCGAAGTGCAGCTTCGCCATATTAGTGATGAGCGGGCTAGGCACACATATCTCGCCGTAGTAGACGGGCGACTTGATTGCGGCGGTGCCGAGCGCCTTCAGCGTCTCGACGTAGGCGACAACCTCCGACAGCTTGCCGCGGATGTGACCGACCCTCTCGAGGCCGTTGACCTCCGCCATGGCGATGGCGATGCCCGCCAGCAGCTCGACGATGGGTATCTTATAGGACACGGCAGTGAAACGATGGTAGGTGGCGAACGTGTAGGCGAGAAGCATCGAGTACTGCCATTCGCCACACATGAAGACGCGGTCCCAGGGGACGAACACGTTGTCGAAGACGATCATCGCCTCGACAAGGCCGCGGGTCGGCCGGGTGGAGGGGAACTCGGCGGGGGAGCGCTCACCCCGACCAGGCCGGCAGATAAGGGTGACCCCCTTTGCGTTCACCGGGATGGCGAAGGAGACGGCGTACTCCCCCTCGTTCTCGCGCATCTGCCGTGTCGGCACGACTAGCAGCTCATTGGCGGCGGGCGCGCCGGTTATGTGGATCTTTGCGCCCTTGACGATGATGCCGTCCTTGTTCTGGTCGACGACGTGGACGTAGTAGTCGGGGTGGATTTGCTGGGAGGGCACCTTGCTGCGGTCGCCCTTGACGTCGGTGACGGCACCGCAGAGCATGAGGTCGTTCTTGCGCAGGTGCTCCAAGTAGTTGCGCGCTCGCTCCTTGTATTCCGGCTTGCCCATCTGTTCGGCGGTGGCCATGCAGGCGTTGAGGCAGTCGGTGCCGATGTCTTTGCCGAAGGGAAGGCCGCCGGTTAGGCGGATAGACTGGCCGATCATGCGCATCCGCTTGTCGATGTCGTCGGGCGTCTTCGGCGTAGCGAAGTAGCGGCTTATCGGCTCGCCGGTCTCCGGATGTGCTGCGACGAAGAGGTCGCGGATCTCCGGGTCCTGAGACTCGGTGAGGACGTAGTCGCCGGCTGCGGTCTCGGTTCCGATCTTCAGGATAGGGTGTGTGGTTACGTCCTCCACCTTCTCGCCGAACATGTAGACTGTCCGCCCGTCTCTCAAACTCTGTCGGTATTCGTCCGGTGTGCGAATGGCCATCGCTCTACTCTCCTTCGCTAGGCCGTGCGGCACAGTTTGCGGCTGGCTGCTCTGCTAGACGAGCCGGGGGCGAAACGTCCTTGGCGCAGGCTTCGGAAACCCCATCGCAGGCACACGATAGTCGGCGTTCGATTCAGGGTCAAGGAGCGCAGCGGCTTGCCCACCTAGCGGTCGGGAATCTATTGGCAAGCAAGCGGCAAAGTGGTATCAAAGAAGTAGAGGGACAAGATGTGCAGTAAGGCCGGCGAGCCGCAAACTCTAACCTACGAGCTTCCGCCGATCCGACCGCCGAGCGAGGCGCGATCTCTCCTCGTACGAGTGATGAGGGGCTGTCCCTGGAACTACTGCACCTTCTGCGCCGTCTACAAGGACCTGCCGCGCAAGGGCATGCTGCGGTCGGTGGAGGAGGTGAAAGGTGACATCGCCGCCCTGCGCGCGGCCGCGGACGAGATGCGGTCGGAGGGTCATCAGGTTGAGCCACAGACGGCATTCCTCGCCGACTCCAATGCCATCATCACCAAGACGAGCGACCTGGTGGAGATCATCCGTTACCTGCGCGAGGCGTTCCCGTCCATCCAGCGCGTCACCTCGTACGCCCGGGCGAAGACGATCCTCAAGAAGGAACAAGCCGAACTGCGGGCGCTGCACGAGGCGGGGCTCAGCCGGCTGCACATGGGGCTGGAGAGCGGCGACGACGAGGTGCTGGCACGCGTGAGGAAAGGGGCGACCGCCGCAGAGATGATCGAGGCGGGACGTAAGGCGATGGCGGCGGGGTTCGAGCTGTCGGAGTACGTGATGCCCGGACTGGGCGGCTGGGAAAGAACGCTGGAACACGCGCGGAATACGGCGGCTGCGCTGAATGCCACGAGCCCTCATTTCGTGCGAGTCAGGCCCCTGATGGTGACGCCGGGAACGCCGCTACACGACGAGTTTGTCGCGGCGCGCTTTTTCCCGATGAGCGCGCTGGAGATGCTCGAGGAGCTGCGGCGACTGGTAAACGCGCTGGAGATCACAGGGAACATCTGCTTCGACCATTACATGAATGCCCCCATATTCCGCCAGGACTGGGAGGGCTACAAGCTGCCGGAAGAGAAAGAACAGCTCCTTTCGCTTATGGTTGACGCGCTCACCTCGATGAAGCAGCCTCGGATAGGGAGAATGGGGACCGAACCTAGGGAATCCCCCGATGGATCGACCCCATCCGCTATCTGAAAATTGTTTGAGGAGCGCTGCGCGGGAGGGGACGGATTCCAGCGACGGGCTGGAGACGCGTAGGTAATCTTGGGTCGCGCGCGAAGGATCGCCGTGAGAAACCGCTTTCACAGTCTACTCTTGTTCGTCTGGGCGGCGAGTGCGCTGCTTCCCGGCCTAAAGGCTAGCGGCGGTGCCACGATTCAGCAACAGTGCAGCGCGGCGAGCCCGGGAGCGGCTGCTGTAACCTTTTCCTGGCCCCGAGCGTCCGGCGCCTATCAAGTATGGCTTGACCTGAGCCTCTACAACGACGGATTCGCGCCCGGTACCTTCCTGAGCGTTGGCCCCTTCCACTCCGACGACACCTCCTACAACTGGGAAGGCATCCCATCCGACTTGACGTACTACTTCCGCGTCAACGCGCTCTACGCTGACGGGTGGCACGTCTTGAAGATGGGCAGCTTCGTATCGGGGCAATGCGGCGGTCAGCCGGCAGCAATGCAATGGGTAGCCCAGCAATGCAGTACTTCAATCCCCGGTAGCGTACAGGCCAGCTTCGCCTGGTCGCCGAGCCTGCTTCCCAACAGCGTGCAGTATCTGGACTTGACCCTATACGACATGGGCTTTGCGCCAGGCAGCTTCGTATCTGTCGGGCCGCTGGCGACGGGCGAGTCGACGTACACTTGGGATGGCCTAGTACCAACGGCCACCCACTACTGGCGAGTGAACACGTTGGGCGCCGACGGCTGGCATACCAGCCCGACGTGGTCGTTCGGGACGCTGGCCTGCGGAACGCAGTCGGCGTTCGGCGTGGCGGCCAACCCCGACCTGGAAACGCTGCGGGACCGGCTGGCGGCGGCGGTCGACGACTCGGGGGTAAACGCAGCCGTGGCAGTCACCGATCTTCAGACGGGCGAATCGATAGACGTGAAGGGAGACGACCCGCGCCAAGCGGGGTGTACGGCCAACTGGTTCGTGCTGCTGTCGAACGTGATCGACCTCCAGATGGGTCGCTATCCAGAAGGTGACGTGGGCGACCTGATCGCGCGAACGATCTACGGCAGTAACCCGATAACGGCGCGGGAACTACTGATAAAGACGGGCGGCGACGTCCCCGGCGGCGTCTACAAGATAAACGACTTGCTGGCACGGCTGGGGCTGAAGAACACGGTCTACGACCACCCTCCCGCCTTCGCTGATGAGTTCTCGCTGCAGGGTTGGCCGAACGTCATCACGGCTAACGACGCCAACAAGGCGCTCTCGTCCTTCTACCACGGCGCGGTAGTGAACTACCAGTGGCGCGACTATCTGATGGACAAGATGACCGGCGTGAAGCCCGGGTTGCAGTACCTGATACCGGCAGGAGTCGGCGATGGCCGAGTATCGCACAAGAACGGGTTCAGTTGGATGCCCGGCGGCTGGATCGACAACGATATCGGGATCGTCACCTTCGACAGCGCTGGCGGTCGCCGCGCCTACGCGATCTCGTTTTACACCCAGGACGTGCCGGTGGAGTACGCCGACATACCGCTAGGGCAGTCCGTATCGAGCATGGTCTGGCGGTACTTCCGGGACCGCTATCCCTAGATCCCGCTCCCCATCAGATCCGGGCGTCGAGAAGACACCTAAGACTACGGCGGTCACGCGGCGCATCCTTGCGCTCTTCTTCACGTCTTGTTCACGAACAGGAACTTCGCTTCACGATTCTTTCACCGTCTACCCTCTAGAATAGCGATGACTTCGGGCTTTCGCCCGAGGGCTCGGGCAGGGAGGCAAGGGAGGGAGCCGCCATGTCCAAACTGGGGGTATTCCTCGGCCTCGCGCTGGCGACCGGCGTGACTCTGGAACTCAGTGGCTGCGGTGGCGGCAGCGCCCCGCCGACCGCGACGCCAGCGCCGACTGTCGACCCGGTTCTCCTTCAACAGGCTCGGGATAAGATCAAGCACATTGTCATCATCATGCAAGAGAATCGCTCCTTCGACTCCTACTTCGGCACCTTCCCTGGAGCGGACGGCATCCCCATGGAGAATGGGATCCCCTCCGTTTGCGCTCCAGACGATACGACCGGCGATTGCGTCACCCCCTATCACGACGCGAATCTGCTTAACGCCGGCGGCCCCCACGCGTTCGCAGATACGGCCACAGCTATTGATGGGGGGAAGATGGACGGCTTCGTCAATGCGCAGCGTGATGCCTGCAAGACGGCTCCCAATCCCAACTGTGGGAAGGCCATCACCCAACCGGATGCGATGGGCTACCACGACGCTCGGGAGATCCCAAATTACTGGACATATGCTCAGCAGTTCGTCCTTCAGGACCAGATGTTCCCGTCGGTCGGCTCCTGGAGCCAGCCCGTTCACCTGTTCATGGTATCCGCCTGGTCGGCCGTATGCAGCCAGAAGGATGATCCCTCAAGCTGCACCAATGAGCCGGAGTCGCCAGACCCGCCGCCGGACTTCCAGACATCGCAGCGGGCAGCCAGCGACGGCAGCGTTCCTCGCCCGAACTACGCCTGGACCGATCTCACGTATCTTCTCCATAAGAACAACGTGAGTTGGGCCTACTACGTGGCAGAAGGGACGCAGATGGAATGCGAGGAAGAGGACCAACCCTGTATTCCCTCGCTCCAGCAGACGGGCACCCCGGGCATCTGGAACCCGCTACTCTGGTTCAGCACCGTCGGCCAAGACAGTCAGCTTGGCAACGTCCAGACACTATCGCACTTTTACGACGCGGCCCAGAACGGGACGCTGCCGGCGGTCTCGTGGGTCGTGCCAGACGGCCCCAACAGCGAGCACCCTTACTGGCAGGCGCCGATCACTCAGGGGCAGGCGTACGTGACCAACCTGATCAACACGATCATGCAGGGGCCGGACTGGGACAGCACGGCGATCTTTCTGGCCTGGGACGATTGGGGCGGCTTCTACGATCACGTGGTGCCGCCGGTGGTGGACGGCAACGGCTACGGTATCCGGGTCCCGGCGATGGTCATCAGCCCGTACGCCAAGCAGGGGTACATCGATCACCAAACGCTAAGCTTCGATGCCTACCTGAAGCTTGTCGAGGACGTCTTCCTTAATGACGAGCGGATCGACCCCAAGACGGACGGGCGACCCGATCCGCGACCGGACGTGCGGGAAAATGCCGTTCAGTTGGGGAACCTTCTTCAGGACTTCGACTTCAGTCAGCAGCCTCGCGCGCCGCTCATTCTCCCGCTTCAGCCGCCGCCGGGGCCGGCTTCAGCCGGAGGTTGAGCGAGCATCGGAGTGATTGGAGGCGCCGCGTCGCAGCAAGCAGCAGGACGATCGAAGGGCGAAGGTCCGCGAGGATGAAGCGCATTGAACATGGGAGGAGTTGTCCCCGAGGCGGGAAATGCGTGATGATCCCCAGTTATCGCTTGACCGGACACGTCGGCGCCGTTGCGGTCCTTGCGCTTCTCCTAGTCGCCTGCGGCGGCGGCAAGAGCGCCAGCACGCCTGGGCCCACGGTGGCATCGCAGCCCGAGGGGATCAGCAAGATCAAGCACGTTGTCATCATCATGCAGGAGAACCGAACCTTCGACGAATACTTCGGCACTTTTCCCGGCGCCAACGGCATCCCGATGGCGAACGGCGTCCCCACGGTCTGCGTCCCCGATCCGCGCAACGGCCAATGCATGACGCCCTACCACGACCCGAACGATGTGAACTTCGGCGGACCGCACGGCGCGGGTGCCGCGGTCGCCGACATCGACGGCGGCAAGATGGACGGATTCATCGCTCAGGAACTGAAGGCCAGGGCGGCTGATTGCGCCAGCACGCCGAACAACCCCAGCTGCACCAATCCCAACGTCCAGCCCGACGTCATGGGCTACCACGACGCCCGCGAGATCCCCAACTACTGGACCTACGCCGAGCAGTTCGTCCTCCAGGACCACATGTTCGAGCCCAACGCGTCATGGAGTCTGCCAGCGCACCTCTTCATGGTGTCGGCCTGGTCAGCGAAGTGCAGCCAAGCGAGAGACCCTCTTAGCTGCGTTAACGCGCTGGAGGCACCGAGTGCTCCTCCGGACTTCCGCGCCGGCAACCCTCTCGCCCCCGACGGATCCGTGCAGCGCCCAGACTACGCCTGGACCGACCTGACCTATCTCCTCCATCAGGCAAACGTGAGCTGGGCCTACTACGTCGCGGAGGGCACGGAGCCCGACTGTGAGAACGACGAGATGATCTGCATCCCCAAGCCCCAGAGTGCCGGCACCCCGGGCATCTGGAACCCGCTACCATGGTTCGACACGGTGCAGCAAGATGGTGAGTTGGGGAACATCCAGACGCTGGACAACTTCTATGCCGCCGCCAAGAACGGCACACTGCCTGCGGTGTCCTGGATCGACCCTGCAGATAGGGTGAGCGAGCATCCGCCGGCCCGGGTCAGCGTTGGCCAGGCCTACGTCACGGGGCTGATCAACGCCATCATGCAGGGCCCGGACTGGGACAGCACGGCGATATTCCTCGCCTGGGACGATTGGGGCGGCTTCTACGACCACGTGGTGCCGCCGACGGTAGACCAGAACGGCTATGGCCTGCGCGTCCCCGGCTTGGTGATAAGCCCGTATGCCAAGGAGGGCTTCATCGACCACCAGACGCTGAGTTTCGATGCCTACCTCAAGTTCATCGAGGACGACTTCCTGGGGGGACAGCGCATCGACCCGAAGACGGACGGCCGCCCCGACAACCGGCCGACGGTGCGGGAGGACGTATCGATCCTGGGCGACCTGACGGAGGATTTCGACTTCACGCAATCGCCACGGCCGCCACTGATACTTGAACCGTTCCCAGGGTCAACGCCGTCTCCTACCAGCCCGACTCCAGGCAGCCAGTGACCGGCGTGCGAGCTTTCTCGGCGCCGAGGACTCGGCGAGTACCTATGCGGTCCACATCCGAGAAGAGCCCTTGTCGACCGTTCTGCACCTGTTGCTCTGTCTGATCGGCGTGTTATGATCTCCACCGGAGCAAAACTATGATGCGGATCATCTCATGTGTTTTTCTGGCAGTCGCATCGATCGCACTTGGCGCAACCGGAGCAGCGTGCGGCTCTCACTCCGCGAGCGACAACTCAAGCAAGATCGCAGTGGACTGGCGCTACGCCGAAGCGGTACCGCCGGACGCATACAACAAATCCGCGCTGCTCTCGCTTCCTGAACTCTCTGCGAAAGTGGGCTTCTCACTCGTGCTGCCCACCTACCTGCCAAGCGGGATAAGTCCCTACTTCCGCGACGACGTTGGACAGGCAGCGGGCACCCCGGGGCTTGAAGCCCAGATAACCCTGTTGCCCGCGGAAGACAGCGGCGCGCCTTCGATATCTTTTTACGAGCGTCCGGCGAACCCAGACAGCCCTGCAACAGACCTATGCGATCCTCAGGACTGCGCGAGCACACAGATCGGTGGAATAGACGTTGCCTGTCGCGTCATCATCCCGACCCCCGGAGCAACCTTCAACCCTCCTCCTCCGCCAACCGCAACTCCACCCGAGACGAACCCCCGCTTAAGATGCAGTTGGGAGAACAGCCAGCTAGGATTCCTGACCGAGTTCGGCTGGCTGCTGAAAGAGCCCATTCCGGGATATGTATCCCCGGAGATGCGCGCGGAGGCGATGAAGGTAGTGACCTCGATGATTGAAGACCCATATGTCCTCGGCCCTGGCAGCTGAGTCGGCTTCCGCACATCAGAATAGCGTGCCTTGTCCATCCCCTATTGCGCCCCGGCAATTGATGGCCGTCACGGAAATGGAGCGGGAACACCCGCGAGTAGCCGAGGGAACCGATGAGAAGCTATACGCACTATCTCTGGTTCACAACAAAGTCGCGGCGAGACCTGATAAACATCACCAACGACGTGGAAACTGCGCTGCGGGAATCGGGCGTGCAGGAGGGGCTCTGCCTGGTGAGCGCGATGCACATCACGGCAGCGATCTGGGTGAACGATAACGAGCCCGGCCTCTGGCAGGACTTCTCGGAGTGGGTGGAGCGACTGGCCCCGCAGCGGCCGAACTATCAGCACCATCGGACGGGCGAGGACAACGGCGACGCGCACCTAAAGCGCACTCTCGTCCACCAGCAGGTGGTGCTTCCGGTAACGGCGGGGCGGCTCGACCTGGGACCGTGGGAGCAGGTGTTCTACGCTGAGTTCGACGGCCAGCGGCGCAAGCGAGTGGTGATTAAGGTGATCGGCGAGTAGCCACTGCCGCTGCTTTCCCTACGCACAACCTCAAGCGCTAGGCGGTTGTTGCGACGGATGATGGAGTGCTAAGCTTGTTGAGGGAGGTCGCAGCGGAAAGGGGAAGTCGATGGACATCGGGCCAGTGGAAATACTAGTTGTCCTACTGGTTGTGGCGATGATCTTTGGGGTAGGCAAAGTTCCCGAGATCGGCAGCGCCTTGGGGAAAAGCATCCGCGAATTCCGTAGTGCAATCCGAGAAGAAGAAAGCCATGCTCAGGTCAGCGAAGTGAAGCCGGAGGGCCTACCCTCTGCGGCGGGCGTCGTCTGCGCGAGCTGTGGCGCTGCCAACGCTACCGATTCTAGGTTCTGCACGTCCTGCGGCTCGATGACAGGCGCACTCCTTTCGACGGGCGTCGCCTGCCCGATCTGCGGCGTGACCAGCGCGGCCAACGCGAAGTTCTGCACGTCCTGCGGCTCATCGCTGAGCGCCGTATCCAGCCACTGACCGCGACGCGCCCCCGCCTGCGTTGGGTCGCCGGCAACTTCCCTGCCCCTTGCTAGAGTGTCCGGCAGTCATTCTCCAGACATCCGATGCGCTCGATCTCCACGACGACACGGTCGCCGTCTTTTAGGAATAACGGCGGATCGCGGAAGACACCAACCCCGTGCGGCGTGCCGGTGAGAACGACGTCACCCGGCAGCAAAGTGAAGGCGCGGCTGATGAAGGCCACGAGCTCCGCCACGCCGAAGATCATCTCGGCGGTCGATGAGTCCTGCATCACCTGGTTGTTGAGAATGGCGCGCACCGCGAGGTTCTGCGGGTCGGGTATCTCGTCGGCGGTCACCAGAAGGGGACCGAGGGGGCAGAACGTGTCTAGACTCTTGCCGCGCACCCACTGCCGGTCGCCGAACTGGAGGTCGCGGGCGCTGACGTCGTTGGCGCAGGTGTAGCCGGCGACGTAGGTGATGGCGTCCTTCTCCGCGACGTTGCGCGCGGTCTTTCCGATGACGAACGCCAACTCCGCCTCGTAATCTACCTGCTGCGTTAGCGCCGGATCCCAGGCGATAGTATCGCCGGGGCCGATGACGGATGTCGGGAACTTGGCGAAGATGATCGGCCGATCCGGGATGGGGACGCCCTGCTCGCGGGCGTGGTCACGGTAGTTGAGGCCGATGGCGATGATCTTGGAAGGATTGGGCACGGGCGCCAGCAGCTTCACGGCGTCGCGCGAGAAGAGGAGGCCACGGGAGGCGAGGCGCTCGCCGTCGCCCCGACGCACCTCTTCCTCGACGGCGGCGATGGTTTGCCTCGCCTTGTCGAGGGCGGACTCACCCATGCCGAGAAACGCGCCCAGGTCAAGGTCAGGGGGCCAGCCCGCGATATCCAGCGCCGCTCCCGCCCCGGGCAGGTCAAGCACGTCGCCTCCTATCGCGGCGCCGAGGTATGCGGCGCCTTCTCGGCAGAACGTCACGAAACGCATCAGCACCCTCCTAACGAGTTCAGCTAAACCGGCCCGCAGCAGTCGCGCCGCCCTCTGATTAGAGCCACAGGAAAGACTCTCGGTCAACCGCGTCGGGTAACACACGGCATTCCCCCCTCATTGGGCTGGCGCGTCGCCCATCTCACTTGACTTCCGTGTGTTGTGCATAGATCGGTCGTCCAGCGGGGGGGGGTTGACAAACACTCCTCGTTTGCTAAAATTGGTAGTAATCCGATAGCTTTCGTCCTACCGGAACGGCCGGACGAATGAAAGTATCCACCAAGGGCAGATACGGCACAAGAACGATGCTGGACGTTGCTCTGCATACGGACGAAGGTTTCGTTCACTCTAGAGACAGCCCGTAGGACGCAGGGACCGTTTCTGTCACCGCATGCATGTCGCGACACGGTAGTTGACCAGACGGTGGTCGTACACGGCGTGACCGGGGGATACGACCCCTTCGGCACGGCGTCGGGAGAAACTCGCAGAAGGAGGGATACATGAACAAGGCACTAGTATTGGTTGGGGGGGTCGTCGCGTGGGCCGTCGTGGCTGCGACGGCGATCCTCATCGTGTTCAACATGGGCACAAAGAACCAGGTGCTCATGTTCCTCCCGATCCTCGCGGTGGTAGTGGCCGCCTGGCTAATCGGGGAGCTGGTGACCCAGCACGTGTTCACGGGGCACGAGAAAGGAATATGATGGCCTTCCTACAGCGATCATTCGAGAAGCGCGACTTGCGCGACCCGAGCTTCATACAGGCGATCTTCAGCAACACGTGGCTGGCCCCCTTGTGGCTGGCGGCGCGACTGTACTTGGGCTATCAGTGGCTGATCGCCGGCTCTCACAAGGTATGGGGCCCGAACCGCTGGATCGCGGTGAGCGGCCCGGACGGCCTGCCCCTCAAGAGCTACTGGCAGAACGCCATCTCCATACCCCAAACGGGAAAACCGCCGATAGCCTATGACTGGTATCGCCACTTCCTGACCCTCATGCTGAACCACGAATGGTACAGGTGGTTCGCGTGGGTCATCGCCCTCGGTGAGGTCGCGGCCGGAATCCTGCTCATCGTCGGCGCGTTCGCGGGGCTTGCTGCCCTGGCCGGCGCCTTCATGAACTTCAACTATCTGCTCGCCGGTTCGGCGGCCACCAACCCGGTGCTGTTTGTGATCGCCGTGCTGATCCTCTTGGGCTGGAAGGTATCGGGCTGGATCGGCGTGGACCGCTGGCTCCTGCCGGCCCTCGGAACGCCGTGGCAGCCTGGGCCCGTCTTTCGGACGACGGATGCGCCGGTGGAGTATAAGCCCTACGGCCCTCTAGTTCAGACCTGACGAGCCTGCTGTACGTGGTAGGTGGAGGTCTGAAGACACCCACGGGGTGAAGCGGAACCGAGCAGTCACGTTGCTGCTGGGGTAGAAACTAGCGTTAGCGAGCGCGGGGCCGGTCGTCAGACCGGCCCTCTGCTTTGTCTGCGGCGGCGGAGCCGGCCGCTTTTCCCCACCGCCATTCCGTACGACCGCTTCCTGATATAATTGGTGGCAGGGAGGCGATCCAGTGGACCATCTCTTCCGAAGCTCTACGCAGCGGATGATCGCCGGCGTCTGCGGCGGATTCGGCGAATACTTCCACGTTGACCCGACGATCGTGCGGGTAGTGTACGTGCTCGTGACCATCGGCACGGGCGTCGTCCTGGGTTTCGTCGCCTATCTCGTGCTCTGGCTGATCGTTCCCAGCGAGGGGGCGGTCGGGAAGGACGTCAGGGAATCGATGCGCGACGGCGTTGAGGAGATGGCGCAGTCGGCGCGCGACCTGGGCGACCGCGTCCACTCCACCCTGAGAGGCTCAAATGATCCGGAGACCCGTCGTATCGAGCGCATGTCCCTGGCCGGAGCGATCTTGTTGGTCGTCGGGATTGTTCTTCTCTTGGGCAACCTCGATCTTCTGGGATGGTTGGGCTGGAATAAGCTCTGGCCCCTTATCCTCGTCGCTATCGGCCTCTTCCTGCTGCTGAGACGCCGCTAGGTCCCTTTTTCTGGATTGGCACGCGTTTGCGCGTCGCGGCGACGATTCGGTATCCTTTTACCACCCCCGGATGGGTCGACACGGCCGATCGCGCTCGGCGGCAATCATGAATCGAGGAGAGCCATCACGATGCAATACTCCTTTCTGGCGACTCTGGAAGAGAGAACGCTGCTCTGCGACGGCGCGATGGGCACTCTCCTCCACGACCGCGGCGTGCCCGCCGGCTCCTGTTTAGAGAGCGTCAATCTGGACGACGCGGCTCTACTGCACGCCATTCACCGCGACTACATTGAGGCGGGCGCAGACGTCATCGAGACGAACACGTTCGGCGCCAACCGGATGAGGCTGGCCCACTTCGACCTTGAGAGCAAGTTCCGCGAGGTGAACCGCCGCGCCGTCGAGATCGCGTCGCAGGCGCGAGCGCAGACATCGCGGCCTGTGTTCATCGCCGGAGCGATGGGCCCGCTGGACGTGGGCATCGCCGGCGGCGAGCGACTGACGCTAAAAAAGGCGCATCGCGTCTTCCGTGAGCAAGCCGAGGTGCTGATCGAGGCTGGCGTGGACCTGATCGCCCTCGAGACGTTCTCCACCCTGGCGGAGGCGAAGGAGGCGCTGCTCGCCGTTCGCGAATGCGGCGGCACGCCGGTGATGGTGCAGCTCGCGTTTCAGCGCGACGGCAAGACCTGGTCGGGAGAAGAGCCGGGCGAGGTGGTGCTGACACTTCGCGATCTGGGCGCCAACGTCGTCGGGGTCAACTGTGTCTCGGGGCCCAAGCTCGCGCTGGAGATCATCAAGAAGATGACGGTGGCGAGCCCGCTCAAGCTTTCGGCGCAGCCGAATGCGGGGCAGCCGCAGGTGCGGGAGCAAGCGGTCGTCTACCCGGGCACGCCCCAATCGTTCGCGGAGTACGCGCCCCGCTTGATCGCGGCAGGAGCGTCGGTAGTCGGCGGCTGCTGCGGGACGACGCCGGAGCACATCGCGGCGATGCACGGTGCACTCCTAGGGGAGCGCGCGCCGGCGAAGACGACGGCGGCGCGGTCGCGCCGCAGGCCTGCCCTCAGCGAGCGGGGGGCGCCGATCGGCCCCGAGCCGCAAACGCTGCGGGAGAAGCTCGCCGCGGGACGCTTCGTAGTGACGGTTGAGGTCGATCCGCCGCGGGGGCTGGACCCGCAGCCGGCGCTGGAGGGCGCGGCACTGCTCAAGGAGGCGGGCGCCGACTGCCTGAATATCGGCGACAGCCCGATGGCGCGCACGCATATGAGCGCTATGGCAATGGCGGTAATGGTGCACCAGCAGGTGGGCATAGAGACGATCCTCCATTTCGTGACCCGCGACCGGAACCTGATGGCGCTGGAAGGCGACCTCATCGGCGCGCACGCCCTGGGGCTGCGGAACGTCCTCTGTCTCCGGGGCGACCCGCCGCGGGGACAAGGCTACACGCGGGCGGTCGGCGTTTGGGACGTCAGCCCAACCGGCTTGATTC
>JBEKDP010000008.1:0-16587 GCA_050014295.1 Dehalococcoidia bacterium
TCGATCTTCGATCCGGGCCTGACGATGGTCATCAACGGCAGCATGGTGAAGACGATGGCCTGGTACGACAACGAATGGGGATATTCCTGCCGCACCGGCGACCTCTGCGCCCTCATGGCGGGCAAGGGGCTCTAGACGCCGACCTCTTCGCTGACGGGCTCCGTGCCGCTGGTGAGCACGCGCAGCCGGCCCCAGCCCAACTGGTGCTGCCACAGGAAGGCGGTGCCCAAGATTATCGGCGGCACGTAGTACATGAGGTGCGCCACAAAGGCGTAGCTCAGCGCCGGGCCCTCGTCGACGCCGTAGACGGCGAGCGCCTTCACGCTCAGCGCATGGTAGACGCCGATCGCGCCGGGTGACGAAGGGAAGAGGAAGCCGAAGCTTACGATAATCATCACGAAAATCGCCGCGTCATAGCCCACCCCGAGGTCGAACGCCAGCATGACGAAGTAGAGCGCGAGGGCGGAGACGAGCCACTGGAGCACGGTCAGCGCCAGCACCTGTGCCAGCAACAGCGGGTTCGAAAGCACATGCAGGCCATCGACCGCTGAGTGAACTGACTCCCCCAAACGCGTCTTTACCCGCTGCGGCACGAAGGACGGCAGACCGTCCACTATGGCGACGACCCAGTGCCGCCGCAGCGCCGCCACCAGCACCAGGCCGCCAAGGAAAAGGAAGCCGATGCCCAACCCTGCCGCCGGCACGGCCACCCACCGCGGCACGCCGATGAAGGGCATGAGCACGATGAGGAGCGTGACAAGCGTCAACACGTCGATGATGCGCTCCACAATGACGGTAGAGAGCGCGCGCGACTTCCTCACCCCTTCCAGATCGCCGATCAGGTAGGCCCGCCCCAGGTCGCCGAGCTGGAAAGGCAGAATGTTGTTGATAAGGTAGGCGACCGTGATCGCGCCGAACAGGTTTCTCATTCGCAGGCCCTGAAGAGGGTACAGGAGAAGCCGCCAGCGGATGGTGCGAAAGGCGAACACCGAGGCCAGGGCGACGGCGGCAGGGATGATGAACAGGTAGTTGGCCTTGCGCAGGGCCGAGCCCACCTCCCCCCACTCGATGCCATGGAGGACAAAAATGAGGGCGCCGGCGCTGATCGCTAGCCCGACAAGAAACTGCAGTTTCCTCAAGGAGCTACTTCGGTTCCCTTATTCACTATCGCCTCTGCCCGCCGAAAATCTCTGTGCGAGACCGACGGCGGGCTCGTCATCATTATATGTTCGACCGAGGGAACGGTCGAAATGACGCCCATCATCAGGTTCTCAATTATACATAACGCCCAATTGCCGTATTATACACTGCGTAGGCTGCGCATTCGAGGAGAAAAGACGAGCCGAGTGAAGGCGGCAGCCCTGTGAAAGCGACCCGCCCGCCAATGAAGATACTGACGGCGCTCACCTACTATACGCCTCACGTCAGCGGGCTGACAGTGTATGCCCGGCGCGTCGTCAAGGCGATGGTGGAGCGCGGCCATACCGTGACCGTTCTCACGTCCCACTACGACCGCAGCCTCCCGCGCGAGGAGATGATCGACGGCGCCAGGGTCATCCGCGTGCCGGTGGCGTTCCGCTTCAGCAAGGGTGTGATCATGCCGACGCTCCCTTGGCACGCCGCGCGCCTGAGCATGTCGCACGACCTGGTCTATCTGCACCTGCCACAGTTCGAGGCCTGCGTGACGGCGACAATCGCCCGCTTCCTCGCCCGCAAGCCGGTGGTCACCAAGCACCACTGCGATATACTGCTGCCGAACCGCTTCCTGCGCATGACGTTCTGGCTGCCCATTGCCATATCGCACCGGATCAGCGCCTCGCTCTCCAGCCAGATCGTCGTCAGCAGCCGAGACTACGGCGAGAACTCGGCTTTCCTGCGCCGCTACCAGCACAAGCTGCTCGCCGTCTACCCGCCGATGCCCGAGGCGCAGCCGGACCCGAGCAATCCGCTCAACCTCCGCGACCGCTATCACCTGAACAGCAACCAGGTCGTCGGCTTCGTCGGGCGCTTCGCGGAAGACAAAGGGGTGCGTTTCCTGATAGACTCGATACCGCGCGTACTGCAGCATTTCCCGAACGCCCGCTTCCTGTTCGTGGGCGAACGGGAGAAAGTGGTGGGCGAGAAGACGTACGACCGGCTGGAAGCGAAGATGAAGGAACTGCAAGAGCACATCGTCCTCCTGGGCGTCCTCTCCGACAGCCAGCTCGCGGAGTTCTATCGCGATTGCGATGTGCTGGCCCTGCCCAGCATCAACTCCACGGAGGCTTTCGGCATGGTGCAGGTGGAGGCGATGCTGAAGGGAACACCGGTCATTGCGACCGACCTGCCGGGGGTGCGCGTCGCGATCCAGGCCACGGGCATGGGCGAGATCGTGCCGCCGCGCGACGAGAAGGCGCTGGCAGACGCCATCGTCAGGGTGCTCTCCGACCGCCGGCGCTACGTGAAGCGACCGGACGAGATACGGCGAATATTCGATCCGCAGAAGACGTTCGATTTCTATGAGGACCTCTTCGCCGCCGAGCTGGGCATGCCCCCGCTGATGGTCTCGGAGGAAGAAGCGGCCAGGAGCGGCAGGCAGGCATCGTGAAACAGAAGGAACAGACCTCCACGCAGGCGACCCGCCCGACATCCAAGGGGGTCGAGCACTATCTGACGCGGCTCCTGCGGGAGGTGCCCCTGCACCGGGCGCTCGTCCGCGCCGCTGAGTGCCACATGCTGGCGGAAGTCGAGATGCCGCGCCCGATGCTCGACGTGGGGGCCGGCGACGGCACCTTCGCCTGGGCGCTTTTCGACCGGCCCCTGGAAGTGGGCGTCGATCCGGACGGCCAATCCCTCCTGGAGGCGCAGCGCCTGCACATGTACCACAATCTGGCCCGGGCGGCCGGAACGCCGTTGCCCTTCCGCGACGGCTCATTCGCCTCCCTGCTGACTAACTCCACCCTGGAGCACATCCCGGACCTGGAGCCGGTCCTCGCCGAGCTTAGCCGCGTCCTGGCCGAAGACGGCGTCTGCATCATCACCGTTCCCAGCGACCAGTTCCTGGACTCGACGTTCGGCGTACGCTTCTTCCGCTTTCTCCGGCTGGGCCCCCTGGCGCGCATGTATGCGGGCTGGTTCAATCGCATCTCCCGCCATCACCACTGCGACCCTCCCCAGGTCTGGAACGACAGACTGGCACGCGCGGGTCTCAGCCTGATAGAATGGCGTTACTACTTTTCGAAGGCGAGCACCGGCGCCATGGACATCGCACACTACGTCTCGGGGCCCTCCCTGCTGACCAAGCGCCTGTTGGGGCGATGGGTCCTCTGGCCGGGTAAAGTGCGCTTTTTGCCGCTGGGCCGCTGGCTGAGTCCGCTGGCGCAGCCCGGCCCGCGCGAGGCCGGCGCTTATCTGCTACTTGTCTCTCGCAAGACGCAATCAACATAGGTAGGTAGGCTCCCCCGTCGGGACGCGGCGGCCTCGCTGTTCAGAGGGTTTGTGAAAGAAGACATCGAAGAAAACGCGCAAGCAGAAGAGGAAGCGCAAGCCGCCCCTGAACCACCGCTCGCTGCGACCCCGGCCACCCGCCGGCTTCGCTCTCTGATTCAACCGCGATTCGGCTGGCTGCTGGTGCTCGTCCTCCTGATCGGCTTCGTCCTGCGCATCTGGGGCATCGACTGGGACCAGTACACGCATCTCCACCCCGACGAGCGCTTCCTGACGATGGTCGAGACGGACATGCAAATCCCTCACAGTCTCGGCCAGTACTTTGACAGCGCGACATCCCCCCTGAACCCTTATAACACCAAAACAGCGCAGACGAACTTCGCCTACGGCACGATGCCCATGTTCCTGACCAAGATCAGCGGCGAGGTGCTCCAGCATCAGGACTTCTTCCCCCTCAACCTGGTGAAGGACGGCCTGGAGAAGGCGTTTGGCGGCCCCGGCGTCTCCGTCTGGAACGACTACGCCCACATTGACCTGGTTGGCCGTCTTCTCTCCACGCTGGCCGACACGGCGACGATCTTGGTCGTCTTTATGACGGGCAAGCTCCTCTACGACCGGCGGGCCGGCCTCCTGGCGGCGGCCCTCCTCTCGGTATCGGTGCTCAACATCCAGCTCGCCCACTTCTTCGCCGTCGACTCGTTCCTTACTCTATTCGCGGCGCTGACCATCTACTACTGTATCCGCGTCGTCAAGTTCGGGGGCTGGGGCAACTTCGCCCTGGCGGGCGTGGCGTACGGCTTCGCTGCGTCCTGCAAGCTGAACGGCGCCTTCCTGGGCGCGCCTATCGCTCTGGCGACGGCCATTCGCCTCTGGCGCCCCACCCTCGCCGCGCTCGGCATCGGCCACCGGACGGCGCCTGAAGGGGAAACAGAAGCGCCTGCCTCGCCCGACCTGGGCGCGCTGGTCGTGCCGGCGCTCGGCATCGGCGACCGGACGGCGCCTGAAGGGGAAGAGGAAAGGGCTGAAGCACACGACCGGCTCGACCTCGGCGCTTTGGTCGTGCCGGCGCTCGGCTTCCTTCTGGCGATCTTCGCGGCCTTCATCGTCTACCGGATCGCGAATCCCTACGCCTTCACCGGCCCCTTCTGGTAACTGTGGAGCTTCGACTCTCGCTTCACCACGGACGTGCGCAAGAACATGCTGCTGCAGGCCGGCAGCGACTTCAATCCGAACTGGGAGTGGGTGGGACGGACGCCGTACCTCTTCCCGCTTCAGAACATCGTTCTCTGGGGCATGGGCCTGCCGCTGGGAATCGCCGCTTGGGGCGGCTTCCTCTGGGCGGGCTGGCGGCTCCTGAAGAAGCGGGAGACCGTGAACCTCGTGCTCCTCGGCTGGATAGCCATCTACTTCCTCTTCTGGGGCCGCTCCTTCAACCCGACGATGCGCTACTTCCTGCCCATCTACCCGGCGCTGGTGGTGCTTGCCGCCTGGCTCCTGCTAGAGCTGTGGGAATTCTCACGTAGCGAGGGGCTCCACGCCTTCCTGGAACGCTGGGCGCCTCGCGTCCGGGCCGCGGCGCCCCTGGCGATCCGCGCCGTCGCGGTCGCCGTCGTCGGTCTGACCGCGTTGTGGGCGCTCGCCTTCACCAACATCTACCGCCAGCCGCTGAGCCGCGTGCAGGCCTCCGCCTGGATGATCGACAATCTGCCGAGTAATGCGGCCATTACCTGCGAAGCGTGGGACGACTGCGTGCCTTTCCCCCTGCCGGGAAAGCCGTCGCCGCCAAACACGATTTCGATCGACCCCTACGGCGACGATCTCTCCAACCCGTCGTCGAAGATGCTGGACGTCATAAACAAGGCCCAGTACATCGTGCTCACCAGCAACCGCCTCTACGGGTCGATACCGCGGACGCCGGCCCATTGGCCGATGACGAGCAACTTCTACAGCCTTCTCCTCGCCGGGAAGCTCGACGGGTTCCACCTCATCAAGACGTTCACTTCCTATCCGAGTCTCTTCGGCATCTCTATCAACGACGACGCCGCTGAAGGCAACTTCACCGTCTATGACCACCCGAAGGTGCTCGTCTACCAGAAAACGGCGGACTACTCGCCCGACACGTTCATGTCCCAGGTCGGCGACACCTGCCTGGACGTCAGCGCGAAGGTATCGCCCGCGAACGCCGCCCAGAACGCCCTCCTGTTGCGCCCCGACGACTGTCAGGCCCAGCGCGCCGGCGGCACCTGGACGTCCATCTTCAACGCCGGCAGCTTTGCCAACCACTTCCCTCTCATCACGTGGCTGCTCGTCCTCGAGGTCATGTCGCTGGCGCTGCTGCCGCTGGCGCTGTTCGTGTTCCGCGCCCTGCCCGATCGCGGCTATCTGCTGACCAAGCCGCTCGGCCTGCTGATCGTTGCCTGGCTCGTCTGGCTCGGCGCCAGCGTGAAGCTCTTCCACTTCACACGGGGGAGCATTGTCGGTGTGATCGCGGTCGTCGTCATCGCCGGCATCGCGTCCGGATACGCCTCGCGTCGCAGCCTTATCGCCCACCTGCGCGAGCACTGGCGCGCCATCCTCATGTTCGAGGCCCTGTTCCTGGGGGCATTCGTGGCCTTCTACATAATCCGCACGTTTGACCCCGACCTTTGGCACCCCTTCCGTGGCGGCGAGAAGCCGATGGACCTCGCCTATCTCACCGCGGTCACGCGCAGCACGACGATGCCCCCCTACGACCCCTGGTTCGCGGGCGGCTACCTGAACTACTACTACTTCGGCCAGTTCATCACGGCGACGATGCTCAAGCTGACAGGGACGCTGCCCGAGATCGGCTACAACCTGGCCGTCCCCATGTTCTTCGCCCTCACCGTCGGCGCCGCCTTCTCCGTCGTCTACAACCTGGCTGAGGCCACGCGACGGCGCATCCGCTGGCGGCCCGGCTTCCATCGCATCGGCCCCTCCGGCCCGGTTGCGGCGGGGCTCCTCGGCGCCGTGCTCCTCGCCGTGGCCGGCAACCTGAACGGCCTTTACCAGACCGCCGACCGCTTCTCGAAGGTGAGCGACTGGGAGGTTGGCAAAGGGGTGTTCTTCATCAGCGGCTTTACGGGCATGCTGGGCGGCATGTGGAAGGCCGTGTTCGGCGGCGGCGTGACCTTGCCGCCGTTCGACTATTGGGGGCCAAGCCGCATGATGCCGCCGCAGGCCAGCATCACCGAGTTCCCCTTCTTCACCTTCCTCTTCGCCGATCTGCACGCCCACCTGATGGCGATCCCATTCGATGTCGCCATCCTTGGCGTAGGGCTGGCCCTCGTTCTGGCGCGAAAGAAGGACGTGCCCGACCGCCGTCAACGCTTGCTGGCAAGCTGGCTGGGTGTCGTCCTCCTGGGGCTGCTCATCGGCGCGCTGCGTCCGATCAACTCCTGGGACTATCCGCCGTTCCTGATCATCGGCGTCGCCGCCATCCTCATCGGTGAGCGTGCCGAGGAGGGACGTATGAGCTGGGCGGCGATGGGCAGAGGAGCGATCAAGGCGGTGGTCCTGGTCGTGCTGTCGATAGCCTTCTTCTATCCGTTCTGGCACAACTACCACCTGTTCTACACCGGCTTCCACGCCTCCCTGGAGACGACGCCATTCCACCAGTACCTCGCCCACTTCGGCGTGCTCCTGTTCTGCACGGGCACACTGCTGGTCTCCTACGGCTGGCGCTACCTGCGCATCCGTCCGGGACGGAAGGTCGCCGGCTACCTCCTTACGCTCATCGGACTCGTCGCCCTAATCAGCCTCGTCATGCTGCTTAGCGGCCAGAGCGACAAGCTTCCGATCACGCTGGAAGGGCTTTCCGCCGGCGACTTCCTCACCAGCCTGGTGACCAACGGCATCCCGGTCGTCGTCTTCTCCCTTGCTGTCATCGCTCTGCTGGCCGTGCTCGCCTGGCACGAGTTGCGGGGCCAGCGCCCCGATGCGCCCCTACGGGTCTTCGTCCTGGCGATGGTCGCCGTCGCCTTGACCCTGAGCGCGGCCGTCGACATCGTCACCCTCGACGGCGACATCGCCCGTATGAACACAGTGTTCAAGTTCTACGTTCACATCTGGCTGCTGCTGGCGCTTTCCGGCGCCTTCGGCGTCTGGTACGTCTTCGCCGTTGTTCGCCGCACGGCCGGCGCGACGGGAAAGGCCGGCGGCGCCGTTGGCGGGACTCGGCTGTTGCGCGGGGGAGGGATGGTCGCGCTGGTCATCCTCGTGGCGGGTGCGCTCATCTACCCGATCTCCGGAACGCGAGCGCGCGTGGACTCCGTCGACCGGTTCGACCAGTACCACGGCCACAGCAACAACGGCATGGTGTACATGCTCACCGCCATCTACGGCGACGAGTTCGGGAATATCGATCTGAAGTATGACTACGAGGCTATCCAGTGGATGCGCCAGAACGTGCAGGGGACACCGGTCATCGTGGAAGCGCAGACGCCCAACTACCGCTGGGGCTCCCGTTTCTCCATCTACACCGGCCTGCCGACGGTGATCGGCTGGGGCTGGCACCAGCAACAGCAGCGAGGCGACTTCTCTTCGATGATCACGGATCGGGAGAACGACCTCAAGAACTTCTACTCGAGCGCCGACCCCAACGTTGCGATCGACTTCCTGCGCAAGTATCGTGTGTCGTACGTCATCGTCGGGCAGGTGGAGCGCGGCTACTACCCCAAGCAGGGTCTCGCCAAGTTCGACACCATGAACGGCCGCGAGCTGCAGCTTGTCTTCGAGAACGCGCAGGACAAGATCTACCAGGTGGTCTCTTTGCCGCCGCTCATGCCCAGCGCCTCGCGCGCGCAGTAACCTTGACGCCCTGCCGCTGCCGGCCCTAGAATGGGCTAAAGGCACCCCATGCTAGAGCTCCTCACCGATAAGCTTCAGTCCGTCTTCCGCCGTCTCAGCAGCCACGGCATCGTCAGCGAGAAAGACCTCGACGAGGCGCTGCGGGAAGTCCGCATCGCCCTCCTGGAAGCCGACGTCAACTTCAAGGTCGTCCGCGAGTTCATAAACAACGTCCGCGAGCAGGCGCTCGGCGCCGAGGTGCTGGGCAGCCTCAGCGGCCCCCAGCAGGTCATCGCCGTCGTCCAAAAGCAGCTGGTGCACACGCTCGGCGACGCCCAGAGCACGATCCATTTCGCCGGTCAGCCGCCGACGGTCGTCATGCTGATGGGGCTGAAGGGCTCGGGCAAGACGACCACCGTGGCCAAACTGGCTCTTCACTTCCGCAAGAGCGGCTCGCGGCCACTGATGGTCGCCGCCGACCCCCATCGCGTCGCCGCCGGCGAGCAGCTCCAGGCGCTGGGGCGACAGCTCAACGTCGCGGTCTACACGGGAGACGCCGCCTCGCCCGCCCGCCTCGCGCAGGCCGCGCGGGAAGAGGAGCGACGTCTCGGCGCCAACGTGCTGCTGGTGGATACGCCGGGCTACATGCAGGTCGCGGCGGAGATGCTGGCGGAGGTGCAGGAGCTGCACCGCTCTTTCGCGCCCAACGAGGTGCTCCTCGTCGTCGACGCCATGACCGGCCAGGAGGCGGTCAACGTCGCGCAGGAGTTCCACGAGGCGCTGAACGTCAGCGGCTTCATCATAACGAAGATGGACGGCGATGCCCGCGGCGGCGCGGCGCTTTCGATCCGCGCCGTCACCGGACTGCCGATCAAGTTCATCGGCACCGGCGAGAAGGTCGATGCCCTCGAGGCTTTCCATCCCGACCGCTTCGCCTCGCGGATCCTCGGCATGGGGGATGTTATCAGCCTCATCGAGAAGGCCCAGGAGACGGTCGACGAGCAGCAAGCGAAGGCCATGGAGCGCAAGATGAAGTCGGGCACCATGGACCTGAACGACTTCCTTGCCCAGATCCAGCAGGTGAAGAAAATGGGGCCGCTCACCCAGATCATCGACATGATCCCCGGGATGGGCGGCATGAAGAAGCAGCTCGAGGGCGCCAATTTGGACGAGTCCGCCTGGAAGAAGATGGAGGCGATCGTCTACTCGATGACACCGCAGGAGCGCCACAACCCGGACCTGATCGACGGCAGCCGCCGCCGTCGCATCGCCCGCGGCAGCGGCACGACGCCCCAAGATATCAACCAACTGATCAAGCAGTGGCGGGAGGCAAAGCGGCTGATGGAGGCGATCGCCTCCGGTCGCGGCCCGCAGATGCTTGGCCGTCTGCGCTAGGTCTGCTATTATTTCCCATGTCTCAAGCTCGTTGGAGGTGGTTAATTGCTCAGAATTCGACTGCGGCGGGTGGGCAAGAAGAAGCGCCCCGCCTACAGGATAGTGGTCGCCGATTCCCGGGCGCCCCGCGACGGCGCTTTCATCGAGAACCTGGGCCTCTATGACCCGCTGACGGACCCGGCGACCTTCCACATCAACGAAGAGAAGGCCAGGGCTTACCTCCAGCAGGGCGCCCAGCCTTCAGAAACGGTCGCCAAGCTGATGGTGCGCCAGGGCATCCTGCCGTCCAAGACGCCGACTGAGCCGGCAGCGCCGCCCGCCGAAGCCGACTCACCAGCGCCGTCCGAATAACGCCGGACATCGCCATGAAAGAGCTCATCGAGTATATCGCCAAAGCCATCGTCGACAGCCCGGATGAGGTGGTGGTAAGGGAGGAAGAGGACGGCGACACCGTCATCTGCTACCTTCAGGTCGCCGAGCCGGACATGGGGAAGGTGATCGGCAAGCAGGGACGGATCGCCAACGCAATGCGGGCGCTGCTGAAGGTGGCCGCCGCCAGAAAAGGCATCCGTCGCGCCGGGCTGGAGATCGGGGAGTAGGCGCTCCCTTCGCCTCTCCGGTCGACCGGCCGTAAACTCCAACCATGACCTCTTCCGACTCCCACAGCGACGAGCTTGCCGCCGGCCACATTGCCATCGGGCGTGTGCTGGCGCCCCGCGGCCTCCGGGGCGAGCTGAAGGTGCAGCCTCTCACCGACAACGAAGAGCATCTCGCGCCCGGCCGTATGGTGTGGATGGACGGCAACCGCCACCAGGTCTAGGAGGCGCACCGCCACAGGGCCCATCTCTACGTCAAGCTGCTCGACGTCGACTCCCCCGAGGCGGCAGCGGCATTCCGCGGCAAGCTGCTCTCGCTGCCGGAGGAGGAGCTGGGGAGCCTTCCGGAGGGCGAGTACTACCGCTTCCAGATCCTGGGGATGGACGTGTACGACGCCGATGGTGCACACCTGGGGCGCGTCGCCGAGGTGCTGACGACCGGCGGCAACGACGTCTACGTCGTCCGCGGCGAGCGCGGCGAGCTGCTGCTGCCGGCTATCGAAGACGTGGTAAAGGCCATCGACGTGGACGGACGCCGGATGTCAGTCTCGCTGATGGACGGCATGCTGCCCGGATAGGCGGCACTCGGGCCTGGAGGCTGGCCTCGGAAACCCTGGACGGGCACCTGCGCTGCCGCCCTACCTCGTGGTGAACTCCTGGAACGGCTGGAAGATGCAGATGTTGATGTCCCTGTAGTGGTTGCTGTCACAGATCTCGGTGAACCAGAGGTACCTGTCGGCGGGCTTCAGGAGCGCCTCTACCGAGAAAGAGGCCTTGTTCAGACCGGCGGTCGCTGTGGCCTTCGATGCGTCGAATATGTTGTCGAAGACCACCAGGTTGGCATTGTCCCAACCGCTGCCTCGGTTCTCAGCAACGCGGAGACAGTAGTAAGCATCGGGGCCGCCAAGACTGTTGAGCGTCGTCCATTTGATCTCAAGCGGGTTCTCTGAGGCATCCACCGGCTCGGCCGCGGAGCTGTCAGCGGTTGCCGGCGAAAAGCCGATCTTGTCCCCGTTCGCCAGGTAGGAACTCAGAATGCTGTCGTCGTACCGCAGGGTCCTCGACATCTGGCTCTTCTCGCCGTTCTTGTACTCCACTGTGACCGTATACTCACCGTCCTTAAGGAAACCGCTTCTGTCGAAGGCCATGAACCATCTGTAGTCGTTGTGCCCGGCCTCTTCGATGTAGCCGTTCCCGTTCGCACCGGTGAACGCTTGGTTCATGATCTCGAACCGGTAGCCGTCCGGGCCCTCCGCATACATCCGCTCGATGTTGTCCGTGCCGGCTGCGCCGAACATCTTGTCGAACAGCACCACGAACTTGGATTGCCTCTCGGGCAGGCCGTATCCAAATCCCCAGTAGATCTGGGCGGCAACTATGTCGGTAATCTCGGGCATGGTCTTAGGCGCAGGTGAGGCGGCTTCGCTGGGCTGCCCGTCACCTCCGTTCGCGACAACCTCGCCCGTTCCCCCGTCACCACCGCAGGAGACGAAACCCACCGCGACCGCGGCGATAAGGCCGAACAGCAGGCGTACGGTTTTGCAGTGCATGGTCTCAGTCTCCTCGTGCATGCTCGGCGCGCGTACACTTCCCGGTTCACCGACGCACGATCGAGGAGTAGCGAAAGATACTCCCGCCGGAGTCTAGCACACCCGGGCAAGCTTTGACAGTTCAGACGGCGGAGCCTTACAATCAAAGCTGCCCTCTTCGGGCGACAAGGTGGGGATATAGCTCAACAGGGAGAGCGCGGCGTTCGCATCGCCGAGGTTGGGGGTTCGAGTCCCCCTATCTCCACCAAACCTCCCTCCTCATCGTTCTTCCCCGACCCCGGCGTTTCGCCGTCCCTCGCCCTTTTCGCTGCGGAAGCGCTAGCATTGGCTTGTGGACGCGAGGACCTCCGCGACTTCCATCCTTCCACAGCGTCCCCTGCTACGGGGAGCGTTGCATCTGGGCGCGTTCGTCGCCGCCATTGCGGGCACGACCGTCATGCTCCTCATCGCCCACAGTCCCCGCGGCTACGTGGGCGCGGCCGTCTTCGGCGCCAGCCTGATCCTCGTCTACGGCACGAGCGCCTCCTATCACCGCATTCGTTGGGGCAGGCGCATGGGCAGCGTTATGCGAAGGCTGGACCACGCGATGATCTTCGTCCTGATCGTGGGCACTTACACGCCGTTCTGCCTGTTGGCGCTGAGCAACGCTTGGGGGATAGGCTTGCTCTCGGTGACGGCGGGGATCGCGACTGCCGGAGCGCTGACCAGGCTGGCCTGGCTGAACACACCCCGTCGGTTGGCGGTGCTCTTATACCTGGCAGCCGGTTGGGTAGCGCTGGTGGCGGCATCGCAGATACCGCAGCGACTCGATACGGCGCCGGTGATCCTGCTGCTGCTGGGGGGCATCGCCTACAGCGTCGGCGCGATAGCCTACGCCGCCAAGCGGCCCGACCCCTGGCCCAGCGTTTTTGGCTACCACGAGGTCTTCCACTCTTTCACGATAATGGGGAGCACTCTCCACTACCTCGCGGTGGCGATCTATCTTCTGCCGAAGTGACATCAGATTGCGGCGCCTTTTCCTTATCGCCGAACTCGAACTAGCCGGTCTGCCATCGAGTGCGCTATTATGGGGTGCGACAAAGGCAACCCTTGGAACGCGCTGCTCCCTAAATCCACGTCCGCACAGGTGATCTGAAGTAAGGCATGTCCGCACTCAGAAGCAAGTCCGGCTGGTTCGTGGTCCTCCTCCTCTCTCTTCTCCCCCTTGCATTCTGGTACTCGCTGGAGCCGCTTAGCGTCAGATTCTCCTCCCGAATCACAACGCTGCTGAGTCTCGGTCAGGTGACCGGCTTGGTGGGAATGGCGATGTTCGCTTTGACTTTGGTTCTTAGCGGTCGCCTGGGCTTCTTGGAGGACTACTTCGGAGGCCTGAACCGCGTGTACGTCGCTCATCATGTATTCGGGTCTCTGGCCCTTGTCCTGCTCTTGGTTCACCCGCTGGCTCTGGCCGCTGAACGCTCGCAAATCTCGGCGAGAAGCGCCGCCCTGCTGTTGCTGCCGTCGACGAATTGGGCGGTGACCTGGGGCATCCTGGCGCTCCTTCTCATGTTGCTTCTCCTTGTCCTGACCCTCTTCGTCAACTTCGCCTACCATCTGTGGAAATTGTCTCACAAACTCCTTGGTCCGGCATTCATCCTTGCCAGCCTTCACCTGGTTATCATCAACAGCGACGTCTCCCGGGATTCGACGTTGCGAGCGTACATGCTCTTGCTGTCGGCCATCGGCATCCTCGTCTATCTCTATCGAACGGCTCTGGGGAGACTGCTCGTTGACCGATTCGAGTATCGGGTCGAGTCCGTTGCACTGAGGGGCGATAGGGTGATCCAGATAGGCATGACGCCGGTACGCCGGGCGCTGAGATTTTCGGCCGGCCAGTTTGTCTTCGTCGATTTCCGTCAAGAAGGCATCAGCTCGGAAGCTCACCCGTTCTCAATCACGTCCGCCCCGGGAAAGAAGAGGCTGGAGATCGCCGTCACCGTCATAGGTGACTACACCTCACGACTGAAAGAGCTCAGGCCGGGCGCCGGCGCCAGGATCGAGGGACCCTTCGGAAGATACTCGCCTGTCAGGTGCCCGAGCAAGAATCAGATTTGGATTGCCGGAGGAATGGGCAAAGCGCCCTTCATGAGTATGGCGCGAACCCTTAAGGGTTCAGAGTACGGCATCGACATCTACTACGGCGCAAACACCGAAGGCGAAGCCACATTCCTTGACGAGCTCCTGCGGCTCGCGCGGAGCAACGACCGTTTGAGGGTCATCCCCTTCTTTGCGGATGTACAGGGGTTTTTGACCGCCGAGCTAATCTTGGAACTGAGCGGTGACCTGCGAGACAAGGATATCCTTCTTTGCGGCCCGCCGCCGATGCTCAAGAACCTGACCGACCAATTTCGCAGATATGGCGTCAAGTCCGGGCGGATACACTCCGACGAATTCAAGCTGCGATAGATCTCTTGTTAGTGGAATGAGGGGAGAAGATGGCGGGCACTAAACGACTGGTCGCCGTTTCGCTGCTCGTATTCGCCGTTGCGGTTGCCTATTTCTTGGCCGCCGGCCTGTTGTCCGGGGGTGGCAGCGGGACTGGCGGAAGCCCCGCCGTCTCTCAGACACCGGTCCGGGGCCCGACCGGACAGGCAACGCAGAGCCGTACCAACGTCACCATATCCGCGGCGGAGGTCGCGAAACACAATTCGGGCGGTGACTGCTGGCTCATCATCAACAACAAGGTATACAACGTCACCTCGTATCTTGGATCCCATCCCGGCGGCCGTGGCACCATCACCCCCTACTGCGGCAAGGAGGCAACACATGCCTTCGACACCAAGGATATCGGTGTCAGTCATTCACAGAGAGCAGTGAGCCACTTGGACTCGCTTTACGTAGGCGATCTGGGACCGTAGCCAGTGACTGATCGACGAAGCGGGCAGGCAGGGCCGCCAGCGATGCGCTATGATGGGTCGCGGCAGCAACCAACTGACCACGAGTCCATGACAGGGTGCCCCCGTAGCTCAGGCGGATAGAGCAGCGGTTTCCTAAACCGTTTGTCGCAGGTTCGAGTCCTGCCGGGGGTACCAGCTTCTCGGCATCTTCTATCCAGACCTCGAAGGAGCCGCCTTGGATGCCGCCGACGCCGGCGTTGTGGATCGTGCCCACTTTGGCGTTCGCCAACTGACGCGGACCCGCCTCGGCGTGCAACTGCCGCACGATCTCCGTAATCATGGCACCGCCGATCGCCCCTAATGGGGCATCCGCGGCTGCGGAGACCGCCGTCGGTGTTCATCGGCTTCTTGCCCGCAATCTTTGACCAACCGACTGGCCATCGTGAGTACTACAGCAGAAGCAAGAATGCAGAAGACAAGTAGAAGCCGCCCCAGGTTCATCAGGCACCTCCTACGCAATGGCCAAGTCGACTTACTGGTACGATCGCCAGCGCCCTATTAACGCGGCGACTATAGCACTGACCGCGCGGCTGGCAACCTGCCCTGTTGGCGGCCAGACGGGAAGACGGCAGCAGCCGTATCCCCCAGCATAGCCGCTTGTGGGTAACGCCGTCACGATCAAAGTCTCCTAGGCGCAGGCCCGGTGCTAGCGAAAATTGTGCGCAGGTGGGGCGACAAGTGATCGCGACGCCCGCAGCGCCCGGAAGTCATCAGCAAGAACGTTGGTGATCCCCTCCCGGCGCTGCAGCTCGCCGTACACGAGGAGCAGCGGCTCCGTCCTGATGAGGCTGCGCGACGCCTCGTAGAGCTTCGGCTTTACTATCACGTTCGCCAGCCCGAACTCGTCCTCCAGCAGCAGGAACACGAAGCCCTTCGCCGTCATCGGGTGCTGGCGGCAGACCACGAGGCCGGCGATCTCCACGGTCGACTCGTCGGGCAGGCCCTCCAGGTGCCGGCTGGAGACGACACCCTCGTGCAGCGACGGCCGGATGAAGGCGAGGGGGTGATGCGACGGCGATAGGCCCAGGTTCACGTACTCCGCGGCCATCCGCTCCCAGGGGGTCATGTCCACAAGCTCTACCATGTCCTGCTCGATGGGCAGGGGAAGCGCAAACTGGCCATCTTTGGGCCGGATGACCAGTCCTGCCTCCCACATCGGCTGGCGGCGGTTGGCGGCCAGCGACTCGAATGCCCCCACCGACGCCAGGTTCTCCACCGCCGTCTGCGAGAGCCGCGTCCGGTTCATCAGCTCCCAGACAGATGGATAGGGGCCGTTTTCCTCGCGCTCCTCTTCGACCGCCCTGGCAGCCTTGTCACCGATCCCCCGTATGTAGCCAATACCGATGCGCACGGCGTCGCCTGACCCGTTCGGCGCATCCCCGACCGTGCACTTCGCCCCGCTGAGATTGATATCAGGGTTGAGTACCTCCACGCCGTGGCGCTTGGCATCGTTCGTGAAGACGTGCGGGGCGTAGAAGCCCATCGGCTGGGCGTTGAACAGAGCGCAGTAGAACTCGGCGGGGTAGTACCGCTTGAGCCAGGCCGACTGGTAGGCGAGCACGGCGAAGGCGGCGGCGTGGCTCTTGGGGAAGCCGTACTCAGCGAATCCCAGCAGCTTCTCGAAGACCATTCGCGCCGTCTTCTCGTCGACGCCACGGGCGAAGGCACCCTCTCGGAACTGCTGCCAGAAGCCCTGCATCGCCTCCCGCGATCGCTTGCGGCTTATCGCCCGCCGCAGTGCCTCCGCTTGACCGGTGGTGAAGCCCGCCAAGGCCATCGCCACCTGCAGCACCTGGTCCTGGTAGATAATGACGCCAAATGTGTCCTCCAGCGCCGACTCCAGCGACGGGTGGTCGTAGGCCACGGGCTCCCGCCCCT